>NZ_JBYCLG010000114.1:0-6601 GCF_057473785.1 Mycobacterium sp. TH-M103 | reverse complement strand
GCGCCGGCGAGGCCAGGTGAATGACGTCGGGGTCGAACCCGCGCAGGGTGCGCACCATGCGGGGGGTGGGCACCCCGAGCGGCAACGTGGTCACCTTTGGGAACATCCGCGACGGCACCCGATGCACCCGGATCCCGTCGTGAATGCGCTCGGCGGGAGGCTCACCCGGCGGGGTGTCGGGTGCGATGACGAGAGCCTCGTGCCCCGTTCTGCGCAGGTGCTCGAGCACCCGGATCACCGAGTTGCTGACACCGTTGACATGCGGGAGGAAGGATTCGGCGACGATCGCAACGCGCACATCACGATAATGTCAGGGCCGACTGTCGATTAGGTTGCCGACGGGCATACGTCGTTTGAAATCTGCTGCTCACGACCCTGACACGGCCGACGGCGCCCCCTCGGGGCCGGCCGCGGGCCTGGTCTCGGGGCGCCGGTCCAGCCGTTTGTCCAGCACCGCCAGACCGATCAGCAGCGCCGTCGCGACCAGCCAGCCGACCACCGCGATGGAACCCGCCGGGATGATCGCCAGCCCGGCGTTACGGTGCTGCACCCGGACCAGGTTCGGGTCGTTCTTGTTGTATTCGACGTAGATGCGCATGCCCGTCGACAACTCGGACGGGTACAGCACACCGAGCTCGGGCCGGTAGGTGACCCGCTCGGGGGTGACGAACTCGATCGTTGAGCGCCGCGGCCCGGCGCTGAGCACCTCGGCCTGCGCCACCCCCATGTTGTGCCGGATCGCCAGGTCGTCGCGCCAGGCGCCGGCCACCAACAGCACCGACTGCAGCGTGACCAGACCGGCCACGATCAGCACCGCGATCCGCGCCCACCGCAGCACGAAGCGCGTCCGGGTCTTCGGCGGTTCGTCGCTGCGGCCGTGGATCAGGATGCGCAGCACCGCCTTCACCGAGGTCAGGGTGTCCGGCATCGCACCGGGCTCACAGCGCGGCCTTGATGGCCGCGTGCAGTTGACGCAGCGAGGACCGGTCCGCCTTGACCTCGAGCACGCGCATGCCCGCCGCGGGCTCGTCGAGGGCCGCGTCGAGCTCGCCGACCTCGATCTGGCGGCTCTCGACGTGGTAAGCCCGGCACAGTGCGCCCACGTCGACGTCGTGCGGGGTGCCGAACACCCGCGACGACACGTCGGAGAACCTGGGGTCGCCCTGCTCGAGCAGCTCGAAGATGCCGCCCCCGTTGTCGTTGGACACCACGATGGTCAGGCGCTGCGGTGTCGGCTCGGTGGGCCCGATCAGCAGCCCGGAGCTGTCGTGGACGAAGGTGAGGTCGCCGATAAGGGCGATCGTGCGCCCCTCGAATGCCAAAGCTGCCCCGACCGCGGTGGAGACGGTGCCGTCGATGCCGGCGACCCCGCGGTTGGAGCGCACCCGGATGCCGCGCGGGTGCAGCCCGACGAGGGCCGCATCGCGGACCGGGTTGGAGGCGCCGAGCACCAGCTGGTCGCCCGGCCGCAGCGCGTCGGCCACCGCGGCGGCCACGTGCAGGCCGGTGGTGAGCGGGTGTATCTCGAGCTGACCGCGCACGGCCTGGTTCGCGTGCCGGTTCACCTCCGCGCAGCGCCGCAGCCACGCCGGGTGCGGCGCCCCGGTGGTGACCGCCCGGGTGCCGGTGGCCTGCGAGTTGCCGGACACGTCCGGCCAGCGCGGCCCGGTGGTCAGCGCGTACACCGGCACCTGCGGGTCGGCCAGCAGGGCCGACACCGGCCGGTGCAGGGTCGGGCGGCCGAGCATGATCACCTGCTTGGGGCGCAGCAGCGGCAGCGCCAGCGGGTGCAACGGATTGGCGGCCGGTGGGGCGGTCGGCTCGGCAACGGTCGGCAACCGGTCCAGGTTGGGATGGGCGCCCGCGCCGTGCCCGGCGATGACGACCGTGTCGGGTGACAGGTCGATGTCCAGCGGCTGGTCGAACGTCACCGGCGGCGTGTAGGTCCACGGCTTCCCGCCGGGCCGGCCCGGCGGGGTCACCGGCTGGGGTTCGGCGTCGGGCACCAGGGGCTCGCGCAGCGGGATGTCGAACTGCACGGGCCCGGCATTGGCGGTGCGTGACCCGGTGGCCGCGGCCAGCACCCGGCAGGTGGCCGAGCGCCAGGTGGCGTTGAGCGCGTCCAGCCGCTCGGGCGCGTCCTCGGCCAGGCCCAGGCTGATGGTGGCGCGCACCTGGGTGCCGAAGTAGCCCAGCTGCTCCATGGTCTGGTTGGCCCCGGTGCCCAGCAGTTCGTAGGGCCGGTTGGCCGAGAGCACGATCAGCGGCACCCGGGCGTAGTTGGCCTCGACCACCGCCGGGCCCAGGTTCGCGACGGCGGTGCCCGACGTCATGGCGACGCACACCGGCGCGCCGGCGGCGATCGCCAGGCCGATGGCCAGATAGCCGGCCGTACGTTCGTCGATGCGGACGTGCAACCGGACCCGGCCGGCCCGGTCGGCGTCCTGCAGGGCGAACGCCAGCGGGGCGTTGCGCGACCCGGGGCACAGCACGACATCGCGCACGCCGCCGCGGATCAGCTCGTCAACGACGACACGGGCCTGGGTCGTCGAGGGGTTCACTCTTACAGGGTGTCACACCGGCGCAGGCGCGCTCAGACCTTGACGCCGGCGAAGAACTGCAGCGCCGCGGAGTTGACGGCCTGCGGCCGCTCCAGGAAGCCGAGGTGGCCGGCGTCGGGGACCTGCAGGTACCGGCCGTTGGGCAGCGCGTCGGCCACCTCGCGGCCCAGATAGGGCGGGGTGACCACGTCGTCGGCGAAGCCGATGACCAGCACCGGGGCGGCGATGCTGCGGTACGCGGGCAGCCGGTTGGTCTGCGGGGAGACGTCCAGCTGGCAGCGCAGTCCCGGGGTCTGCTTGATCGGCCAGGTGGAGAACATCGCGATCCAGTCGGCCACGGCCTCGTCGTCGTTGATCGTCTTGCGGGAGAAGCTCTCCAGCAAACGTGAGCGCGCGTCGTAGGAGGGCGGCAGCTGGGCCCCCGACTCGTACAGCTCGATCTCGGCGTCGTGAAAGAACTGGCGGGCATGGTCGAGGCGGCCGCGGGTGGCCATCAGCACGGCGGAGCTGACCAGTTCGGGCCGGACCACCATCAACTCCTGGGCGATGAACGAGCCCATCGATACCCCGACGATGCGCGCAGGCGCGGCGTCCAGCGACTCGATCAGCGCGGCGGTGTCGGCGACCATGGTCTGGGTGGTGAACCCCTCGGCGTTCTCGGTGGCGCCGATCCCGCGGTTGTCGAAGGTGATGACCCGGTAGCCCGCTTCCAGAAACGCCGGCACCTGATGCGGCAGCCAGGTGCGCCCGGGGCCGCCACGGCCGGAGATGAAGACGACGGCTTCCCCGGAGCCGCGGTCGTCGTAAGCCAGGTTGATCACCCGACCGACGGTACAGGTGCCTGGGTGCGCGCCCGTCCGCTACACCGAGGGTCCGGCCACGAGATGCCACCACGGGACGCGGCGGGCTATCGGGATGTCCAGCGCCAGGCGACGGTCGAGCCCGTGCTCGAGTTTCACCAGCAGGGCCAGGAAGACGAGCACGTAGATGATCGACGTCCCGACGTCGGTCGCGCCCGCGGTGGCGGTGTACGGCCCGCCGAACCCCTCGGCCGTCGACCAGATGCTCAGGCTGTAGAGCGCGCCGCCAAGGTAGACCGCACGGCGGGCGAGCCCGGTCAGCAGCAGGACCGCGATCGTCGTCTCGGTCAGCGCGACGAGGTCGACCCACAGGCCGGGTGCGGGTCGCATCAGATGGATCCAGACGTCGAACCATGGCCTTAGCCACTGCGCCTGACCCTGCGCGGTGGCGACCATGCTCGGCAGCATGGTGGCGCGGAACCCGGGCTGCCATTTCAGCCAGGCGTCGATCGCCCAGGCCACCCCGAACGCGATGCGCAGTGCGGTGGCCCCTGTCTCGGTGCGGGTGTTCCCCGCCGCGTTTTCCACGGCCATCACGCTACCGATCCGTCGAGCAGCCGGAAACAGGCTTCGACCCGCTCGGCCCACCACCGCCGCCGCTCGCCCGGCGCGGCCAGCGCCCGCAGCCGCGCCGGGTCCGGCGCGACCGGTCCGACGGGCAGGAAGCCGTCGACGGCGGGGGCGACGTCGGCCACGTCCTCGACGAACAGCCCGCCGGTGCCCAGCCCGCAGGCGTGGCCCAGGTGCGGCAACGCCGCCGCCGCGGTCAGGCCGTGGCTGATGCCCACCGCCGAATCGAGCGCGCTGGAGACCACGACCGGGACGTCGATCTGCGCGGCGATGTCCAGCAGCGCCGAGATCCCGCCCAGCGGCGCGACTTTGAGCACGGCGATGTCGGCGGCGCCGGCGCGAACCACGGCCAGCGGGTCGTCGGCCTTGCGGATGCTCTCGTCGGCGGCGATCGGCACGCGTGGCATGTCCGGCCGGCGGCGCAGCGCCGCGAGTTCGTCGACCGTGGCGCAGGGTTGTTCGAGGTATTCCAGCGGGCCGTCGGCGCTCAGCGCGGCCGCGGCCGCGGCGGCCTGCTCGACGGTCCAGCCGCCGTTGGCGTCCACGCGCACCGTCGGCACCAGTTCGCGCACCGCGTTGACGCGGGCGACGTCGTCGGCCAGCGTCTGCCCGGGCTCGGCGACCTTCACCTTGGCCGTGCGCGCGCCGGGGAACCGGGCCAGCACGCCGGGCACCTCTTCCGGCCCGACGGCCGGCACGGTGGCGTTGATCGGCACGCGGTCGCGCCGCAGCGGCGGCGGCTCGCGGTAGGCGGCCTCGATGCCGGCAGCGAGCCAGTGCGCGGCCTCCGGCGGCTCGTATTCGGGGAACGCCCCGAACTCGCCCCACCCGGTGGGGCCCTCGATCAGCGCGACCTCGCGGGTGGTGATGCCGCGGAACCTGACCCGCATCGGCAGCGCGACGACGTGCAGCCGGTCCAGCAGGTCCGCCAGCGGTGGCCTCACCGGCCGTGCACCCGGCGGCCCGCCAGGTACGTCGCGCGCACCTCCAGGTCGGCGATCCGCTCGGGCGGCACGGTGCGGGGGTCGGCCGACAGCACCACCAGGTCCGCATACTTGCCGACCTCGAGCGAGCCGATCGCGTCGTCGGCGAACAGCTGCCAGGCGGCGTCGAGGGTCTGCGCGCGGATGGCCTGCTCGACGGTGAGGCACTCCTGCGGCCCCAGCACCCGGCCGGAGGGCGCGGTGCGGGTCACGGCCACGCTGATGTTGCGCAGCGGCTCCTCGGGGGTGACCGGCGGGTCGTTGTGCAGCGAGATGCGCATGCCGGTGGCCACCGCGGAACCCGCAGGCATCCAACGGGATCCGCGCTCCTCGCCGAACAGGCCGTCGACGATGACGTCGCCCCAGTAGTGGATCTGGTCGACGAAGATGCTGCAGGTGACCCCGAGCTCGGCTGCCTTTTGCAGCTGTTCGGGGCGGATGGCGCCGACGTGTTCCAGGCGCAGCCGGTGGTCGGAACGAGGCCAGCGCCGCAATGCTTCTTCGTAGACGTCGAGGATGGTGTCCACGCCGGCGTCGCCCTGGACATGGCAGGCCATCTGCCAGCCCAGCGGGAAGTAGGCGCCGACGATCTCGGCGAGCTGCTCGCGCGTGTAGTTGGCGTGCCCGCACGAACCGGCCGCACCGATGCTGCGGGTGGCGGCGGTGTCCAGGTAGGGGAAGCTCAGCGCGATGTTGCCGATCCACGGCGAGCCGTCCACCCAGATCTTGATGCCGACCTGGCGCACCAGGTCGTCGCCTTGGCCGGGCGTCGCCGCGGTGGACATCTGCGGGTTGGAGATCTCGTAGGTGCGCAGCCGCACCGTCAGCTCGTCGTGCAACTGGGCGAGCAGCGGCGCGAACGCGGGGTCGAACGCCATGTCCGAGCAGGTGGTCAGCCCGGCGCGGTTGAGCCGCGCGCATTCGTCGCGCAGCATCTGCGGGTAGCTCTCGGGCTCGATCGCCCCGGCCAGCAGCGGGAACACCGCGCCGATCTCCTCGGCGCTGCCGTCGAGTTCGCCGTCGGCGCCGCGGCCGTAACGGGCGCCCTTCGGGTCGGGGGTGTCGCGGGTGAGCCCGGCGTGCCTGGCCGCCGCCGAGTTGAAATAGACCTTGTGCCCGGAGTTGTGGACGATCACCAGCGGCCCGTCGGGCGCCGTGTCGTCGAGCCAGGCCGCCGTCGGCCCGGGCAGGCCGGGCTGCAGCAGCGGATCCCAGCCGCTCAGGTAGGCGCCGGCCGCGCCCCTGGCGGCCGTCTCGCGGCGGACCGCGGCGACGACGTCGTCGGCATCGCGGACCGTCACCGGCCGGATGTCGACGATCCGGTCCGACAGGGCCAGGGCCTCCATCAGCGGATGCCCATGTGCCTCAACGAATCCCGGCATGACGCAGCCGTCACCGACATCGACGGTCTCGGTGCCGGCGCCGATGAGACCGGCCACCTCGGAGCGGGTCCCGACGGCGACGATCCGGCCGTCGGCGACGGCGAGCGCCTCGGCCGTCGGACGCTTTTCGTCGACGGTCAGTACGGTTCCGGTGAAGACCAGATCAGCGTGCGCCATGTGCAGGAATCGTAGTGCCGCGAGGGTGTGGCTGACCGGAATTGCAACACGTTCTAGTCTTGGCCCAT
>NZ_JBYCLG010000113.1:0-5386 GCF_057473785.1 Mycobacterium sp. TH-M103 | reverse complement strand
GTACCGGATTCGCTGCTGTCCCAGGACCGCTACTGGCAGCACACCGCCGGCACCTGGCTGCTCGACATGGGCATGCTCGCCGCACTCTCGGTGTTCTATGGCGGCTTCGTTCGCTGGAGGATCCGGCTGCGCCGTTGAGCACGCCGCTGACCGGTAGAGTGACACCATCCACGCGCCCAAACACGAGACGTTCGACCTGCTCGCCCGCACCAACACCGATCCCAAGGGCATCGTGCGGGCCGTCGACGAATACGCGGTGCACCCGTGGGGCCTCTATGTCGCCCGGCCCACGCCGGGCCGGGCCCAGTTCCACTACCTCGAGTCGTGGCTGCTGCCGTCGCTGGGGCTGCGCGCCACGGTGTTCCACTTCAATCCCGGCCACGAACGCGACCAGGACTACTACCTGGACGTGGGCGAATACGTCCCGGGCACGCAGGCGTGGCATGCCGAGGACCACTACCTCGACATCGAGGTCCGCACCGGGGCGGGCGCGGCGGTGCTCGACGTCGACGAGCTACTGGATGCGGTCCGCCACGGCCTGCTGACCCCGGAGGTCGCCGAGCGGGCGGTGCGCCACGCGGTGGACGCCGTCGACGGGCTGGCCCGCAACGGCTACGACCTGTCCCGCTGGGTGGCCGGCAAAGGCATGCACCTCACCTGGCGCGCAGGTTCAGGATGACTTGCCCGGCGTCGCGCCGTTGGCCCTGCCACCATCTTCGTTGACCAGTACGCGGATTTCGCGGTCCCACTGCGCGTCGTGGGCGCGCTCGAAGCCCCAGCGCAGCACCGCCAGGACCGCGCCCGACGACAACATCACCAGCAGACCGATCGACACGGCGACCGTGAGCGCGTCCAGGACGGGACGCAACGGCGCGGGCGACCGGGTGTGGTCGCCGTGGTTGTCGACCCAGATCTGGATGCGGTCACCCGGTCGCACCGTCCCGCTCCACTGGAACGTGTCGGTGTGCGGCGCACCGCCGGCGGTCCACTGCGCCCGCACCACGGGCATTTCGGAACCGTCGAAATTCGCGACGGTGCCGACTTCGAGGACCGTCGCGCTCACCGTCTGGCGCGTCCGGGCCAGCATGGCGTCGGCGCGGCGCTCGCTGTCGTGTATCTCGGTGCCCACGGCACCGGCGACGGCGATCCCCGCGAGCGCGACCAGCAGCACGGCCAGCACGGCCAGCACCTCGATGCGGTCGCTGCGCCGCAGCAGCGGGTTGCCGGCGAACAACCGGCCTATCCACCAGCGGCGCGGATCCACGGTGAACGTCTGCACGACAGCTCCTACACCCACCACGGTTATGCCCCCATTCTGCGCCGCCGGCGATGACACGTGCAGGGCCGAAAGGCCCGAAGCGCCGCGGCCGGCGCGACCCGCGGGCGCAGCCGTGCCCGCCCGCGTGCCGGGAACGCCAGAAACTCTGCCGCGGAGCGCTTTCCGGGCACGCACCGGGGGTTCGGCCGCCACGGGCCGGCCCGATACGGTTTCCGGATCCGCGGAGCGGGTACCTGTCCGGGCATGTCCTTGAGCGTGCACCGGCGCAAGCACCGGTCCGGCCGCAGCCCCGAGTCGCCCGACGGGCCGCGGGCGGGGCGCCGCCGACGCCGCGGTGAGCCCGGCTTCGTCATCGCGCACCGCGCGGCGGGCGGCGACCATTACGACCTTCGGCTAGAGATCGACGGCGTCCTGGTGTCGTGGGCGATACCCAAAGGGCCCTCCCCCACCCCCGAGCTCAAGCGGATAGTGCGCCGCGGCGGGGACCGCCCGCTGCAACACCCGGACGGCGATGACGACGTCATGGTGGTGGACAGCGGCACCTACACCAACGCGACCAGGCACGCGATGGGCGAATGCCTCAGGCGGGGCCACGTGTCGTTCCACCTGCGCGGCGAGCGGGTGCGCGGCTGCTACGCCCTGACCCGGGTCCGGGAGGGCGAACACGAGACGTGGCTGCTGCTGCGGCGCAAGGACCCCGAGTCGGTGCCGTCCGAGCGCCCGCCGGACGAGCACCCGGACGCGCACAATGAACAGCCATGACCGATGCCGAACATCCATGGCCGGCCTCGCCGGTCTCCCCGAACCGGTGCGCCGCGCGCTGCACCATGAGGCGGTGCCCGACTGGCGCGCCCCCACCCTGGCCACCCTGACCGACAAACGGTTCTCCAACGCCGGCTGGATCTTCGAGCGCAAGTTCGACGGGATGAGCGCTCTGGCCTTCCGCGACGGGGACAGCGTCCGGCTGCTGTCGCGAAATCGCCAGCCGCTCGACAGAACCTACCCCGAACTCATCGACGCGCTGCTTGCCCAGCGCACCACCCGCTTCGTCGTGGACGGCGAGGTGGTGGCCTTCGAGGGGCGGCGGACCAGCTTCGCCCGGCCGCAGGGGCGCCTGGGGATCACCGATCCCGGCGCGGCGCGCGCGTCGCGGGTCCGGGTGTTCCACTACCTGTTCGAACTGCTGCACCTGGACGGCGACTCCACCACCGACGTGCCGCTGCTCTGGTTTGCTGCGCGGCGCCATCGACTTCGGCGGTCCGCTGCGCTACACCCCGCACCGCGTTGCGGACGGGATCGCCGCCTACCGGGCGGCGCGCGAGCGCGGCGACGAGAGCGTGATCGCCAAGCTGGCCGATTCGACGTATGACGGCAGGCGCTCACCGCATTGGCTGAAGTTCAATTGCGTGCGCGACGAGGAATTCGTGGTCGGGGGTTACAACGGCCCCAAGGGCAGCAGGGTCGAGTTGGGGGCCCTGCTGCTCGGCTACTACGAGGGCCGGGAGTTGCGCTACGCCGGCAAGGTCGGAACCGGCCTCGACGAGGCCACGCTGCGCTGCCTGCACAAGCGGCTGTCGGATCTCGAGCGGGATTCCTCGCCGTTCGTTTCGGCGGTGCGCGAGCCCGGCATCCTGGGTGCGCCCGGAGCTGGTAGCCCAGATCGGGTTCACCGAGTGGACACGCGACGGCAAGCTGCGTCACCCGCGCTACCTCGGGCTGCGTACCGACAAGGACCCCGCCGACGGACCCGCTGATGCCGTGCGCGCGGGTCGAGATCACCCACCCCGACCGGGTGTTGTTCCCCGAGGACGGGATCACCAAGGGTGAGCTCGCCGACTACTACGGCGAGGTGGCCGAGGCGATCCTGCCGCACCTGCGGGGCCGGGCGCTCACCGTGCAGCGGTTTCTCCGCGGCATCGGCGAACCGGGCTTTGTGCAACAGGATTTCGCCGATTCGCTGCCGGACTGGATGGGACGGGTCGAGGTCGCCAAGGAGGGCGGCGGCACCGTGGTGCATCCGCTGGCCGGACACCCGGAGGCGTTGCGCTGGCTGGCCAGCCAGAGCTGCATCACGCTGCACGCGTGGCAGTCTCGGCGGGTCCGGCTGAATCACCCCGACCGGCTGGTCTTCGACCTGGACCCGACCGACGCCGACTTCGCGGTGGTGCGGGCGACGGCCCGCGCGGTGGCCGGGGTGCTGCAGGACCTCGGTTTGGTCAGCTACGTCCAGACGACGGCGCCACAGCAAATGGCTGATCCTGCCGCCGGTCGGGCCGACGTTGTTGATCCACAGCGGGATGACCGGCCACCCCCGCTACCGCGCCGGCGGCGCCGGCCGCGAACGCCAGGAACGGCTGGTGATCGTCCTGGACGAAGGCGAGTTGCGCTCCACGGCGGCCAGGCCAACAGCGCCGCGCTCAGCGCGATGCCCGGCCAGGTGTTCGAGGCCAACGAGGTGCTGCCCGACCCGAAGTAGGACGGCATGCAGGTGGCGTTGCACTGGCCCTACTCCGCCAAGGTGCGCTGCGAGATCGACGTGGACGACAACGTGTTGGCGCAGGTCGACGAGATGGTCTCGCCCAAGCAGGGCGACGGCGGGCCGGGCAACGGGGTGCTGGGCTGCGGCGCGCCGCTGCCCGGCGGTTAGGTGGCGCCGGGCCTCACGGCCGCCAGCCGGATCCGTCGGCCCATTCCCAGGCCCGCGGGTAGGCGTCGTGCAGCCAGGGCTCTTTGGCGTCGGCGTAGTGCGCGACGTCGCCGTGCGCGCCGCTTTCGGCCGCACGCTTGATCGCCAGATACTCCTCGCGCACCTTGGGTTCGGCCCGCAGCCAGTCGACGAAGAGCAGGGCGAACTGCTGTCCGGGCCAGCCGTCCACCCGGACGTGCACATTGGTCGGCCGGCCGGGATCGGCCGAGGCGTGAGTCCGCTTGTGCCACAACGTCGGATCGTCGCAGTAGTCGAAGCCGTCCACGGTGCTGCGGGCCTCGGCCCGCGGGACGTCGCTGACGACGTCCGCGATGCGCGGGTAACCGGCGGCCAACAGCGGTTCGGCCAGCTCGTCGGCCACCGCGAGCGACTCGACGGTGATCTGCATGTCGATCACGTCCTTGGCGTCGAGCCCCGACACGGCGGTCGACCCGACGTGATCGACCCGCAGCGCCTTGTGCCCGCAGGTGGTCTGCAGCCGGGCCCGGATGCGGCGCGCCTGCTCCGGCCACCTCGGGTCGGCCGGCGCCAGCCGCGCGGGGGCGCGCGCGGCCCGGCGCGCGGTCAGGTTGTGGGCGAACGGCAGTATCCGGTTGTCCCACACCTCGCGGGCGCGCCGCTTCAGCTCCGCGGGGCTGCCGGAGTTATCCAGCCATACGTCGGCGACCGCGCGGCGCTGCTCGTCGTCGGCCTGGGCGGCGATGCGGGCGCGTGCGTCCTCCTCGGCCATGCCGCGCTGGTCGACCAGCCGGCGCACCCGCACTTCGACGTCGGCGTGCACGACGACGACGAGCGGAAACAGTGGCGCCATCCCGGATTCCACCAGCAACGGGATGTCCTCGACGACGACGGCGTCGTCCGCCACCCCCGCGATGATCTCCGCGCGCCGCCGGCCGACGAGCGGGTGCACGATCCCGTTGAGCGTCTTGCGGGCGTCGTCGTCGCGAAAAGCCTTGGCGGCCAGGGCCGGACGGTCCAATGCCCCGTCGGGCAGGAGGATGTCGGCACCGAACGCGTCGACGAGGGCGGCCAGGCCCTCGGTGCCCGGCTCGACCACCTCGCGCGCGATCACGTCCCCGTCGACGATGACGGCGCCGCACTCGGCGAACGTGGCGGACAGCGCCGATTTGCCGGCCCCGATGCCGCCGGTCAACCCGATGCGCAGCATCAGCAAGCGGTGTTATGCGTTGCCGGCGAGCTTTTCCCGCAGGGCCGCCAGTTGGGCATCACTGGCCAGCGATCCGCCCGCGGACTTCTCCGAGGGCGAGCCGTTGCCCGGCGACTGGTCGCCACCGGCGTGATGCCCGGCCTCCTCGGCCGCGGCGAACTTCTCCATCTGCGCGGTGTGCATCTTGTGCTGGCGCTCGGCCTCGGCGTAGCGGGCCTCCCACTCGGCGCGT
>NZ_JBYCLG010000112.1:0-4737 GCF_057473785.1 Mycobacterium sp. TH-M103 | reverse complement strand
CACTCGCCAGACTATTCCCTGGGCGAATCCCATTGTGCTAGAATACAACTCGTAGTCAAATCACCTCTGACTTACACAGAAATCGTGACAGGCTCCGGCTGCCCGCGAAAACTGTACTGCGACAACGGAGCTGCCTACGTCAGCGGTCAGCTGGCCTGGTCGGCGGCGGTGCTCGACATCGCGCTGGTGCACAGCCGGCCCGGAAAACCGCAAGGGCGGGGCAAAATAGAACGCTGGAACCGCACCGTGCGCGACCAGTTCCTGGTCGAGATCGAGGCCGCCGGGGAGGTGGCCTCGCTCGAGGAGCTGAACCGGTTGTTCACCGCCTGGTGCCACCAGCACTACCACCGCAGCGTGCATTCAGAAACCGGCGCCACCCCGCTGGCGCGCTATCACGCCCAGGGCCGCACCCCGGCGCCGCGCCCGGACGCGGGGCTTTTGCGGCGCGCGTTTTTGTGGCGCGAGCAGCGCAGGGTCACCGCCACCGCCACGGTGTCGTTGCACGGCAACCGCTATGAGCTCGACCCCGCCCTGGTCGGCCGTGTCGTGGATCTGCTGTTCACCCCGTTCGACCTGACCGTCATCGACATCGAATACCAGGGCAAGGCGATGGGCCGGGCCATTCCGCACACCATCGGCCGCCACACCCACCCCGCGGTCAAACCCGACATCCCCGCACCGGTGCAAGCCACCGGCATCGACTACCTGCACCTGCTGGAGCAGGCACATCAAGCCGATGTGGGTCAGGCGATCAACTATCTCGCCCTGGCCGACAGCGACATCCAAGCACCCCGCCACGACCAAACCGGACCGCAAAACCCTTAAGCAGCAACGCTATCCACCTCGACCACCGTGGCGAGCCCACGGGGAACGGACCATCATGCTCGACAAGATCCAATCCTATTTCGGTTTGACGACCATGCCCTTCGGCCGCGCCCTGGCGCCGGGCATGCTGTTTCCCAGTGCCGACCACTCCCAGGCCGCCGCCCGCATCGGCTACGGCATCGCCACCCGCGGTATCACCGTGATCACCGGCGAAGTCGGTGTCGGCAAGACCGTCGCCGCCCGCGCCGCGATCGAGCGCGCCGAACCGGCACGTCACCACCTGATCTACATCCCCGACCCCACCGTCGCCGCCCGCGGCATCTACCACCACATCGTGACCGCGCTGGGCTGCCGGCCCAGCTTCCACAACGCCGCCCTGGTTCCCCAAGCCCGCGATGCGCTGGCCGCCGAAGCCGCCGAACGCGGCCGCGTCCCCATCTTGTGCATCGACGAGGCCCACCTGCTTTCCCACGACGCCCTCGAAGCGCTGCGGCTGCTCACCAATCACCGTCTCGACACCGAATCACCGTTCGCCACAATACTTCTCGGCCAACCCACACTCGCCGCCAAAATGTCCCTGGGCATCTTGGCCGCCCTGGAACAACGCATCACCGTGCGCCGCACCATGACCGGCATGACCAGCGAGGAGACCGCCGGATACATCCGCCACCACCTACAGCTCGCCGGCCGATCCGACCCGCTGTTCACCGACGATGCCCTCGCCCTGATCCACGACTCCGGTCGCGGCAAGCCCCGCGGTGTCAACCGGCTCGCCATCGCCGCGCTCATCGCCGCCTGCGCCGCAGGCAAAAACCTCGTCGACGAGTCCAGCGCACGATCGGCGATCACCGAAACCAACCACGACATCCAGCCCGCGACACCCTGAGCACCGCCGCGACATCACGACCACCGACAGCCCCGCTCGACACGATTGAGCGGGGCTATTTCACACCCGAACCAGCCTCAACAGGAATGACGCCACCATGTCCAAGATCAGTGACGCGCAACACCCCTGGCTGACCAACATCGCCAAGGCCAGGGGGGCCGGGGTGGCTTGCTCGAAATACACGTCGTAGCGGGTGTGCTTGGTCTGGACGACCGGAACACCATGCCGGCGAGCGGCGTCCACGCCGGCTATCGCCACGCCCAAGTCACCGTGGGTGTGCACGATGTCGATGGGCCCGCGGCGGGCAAACGCCTCGTCGATGATCGCGCGATTCGTCTTGGACGGCCAGACGAGGGCGAAGTCCTCGTGCCTGCCCAGCGTGCGGATCAGCGGGTCGATGAGCGGGACCGGCCTCAGCTCGACGACGCGCGGGTCGGCGTCGACCGAGCCGGGCATCGGTGCCGAGAAGACCGTGACCCGGTGCCCACACTGCTCGAGCGCACGACGCTGCGTGGCCACCGCAACCTGCGCCCCTCCGAGGCCGTCGGGGTGGAGATCGGTGAAAAGCGCGACATGCATCCAGGGCCTCCCGAAGAATCGGGTGACGACCGGCCGCGGACAAACGGGAGCCCAGGCAACCGGTCGCACGTCATCCTACGGAGGGCGGCGACGCGTGGGTTCGGAGCGCGGAGGGCGCCGGGACGGGCGGGCCGCTAGCGCTCGGCCCCGTTCTGGCTCGCGGCCAGCGCGGCCGGCGAGTGCTCCAGATACTCCATCGCCATCTGCGTGGACGCCTCGGTGCTCGGGTGGTGGCTGGGCCGCAGGTACCGCAGCGGCACGGTCACGGTGAGCTTCCACGGTCCCGGCACCCGGTATTGGCGCGCGGCGCGCAGCCAGTCGCGCCAGCGCGGCTTGGCGTCGGTGGTGGGGTCGTTGGCCATCAGGTAGCGCACCCCGGCCAGCCACCAGAACACGAACTGCGGCATGGTCAGCAGCATCGACAAGGCGCGCAGCGGGTAGCTGCCGCACACGTTCTGGTAGACGTCGTAGACCAGGGAGCGGTGCTCGATCTCCTCGGCCCCGTGCCAGCGCAGCAGGTCCAGCATCGTCGGGTCGGTGCCGGCATAGTCGAGGCCGCGGTTCTGGATGACCCACTGCCCGAGCACCGCGGTGAAATGCTCGAGCGCGGCGACGTCGGCCAGCCGCCGGTACAGCCACCAGCGCTGCAACGCCTTGGGCCACTTCTCGTGCTGGTCGCCGAGGACGGACAGCCACTTCTGCAGCTTGTCGGTGTAGGGCGCGGTGTCGATCCCCTGGTCGGCCAGGTGGTCGAGCACCATCTGGTGCGCCCAGGCGTGCCAGGCCTCCTGCTGGATGAACGGCTTGATCGCGGCCCGCAGTTCGGGGTCGTCGACCATCGGCTCGGCCTCGTTGACGACCTGGATGAACCAGCGCTCGCCGGCCGGCAGCAGCAGGTGCAGCACGTTCATCACGTGCGTGGAGAACGGGTCGTCGGGCACCCAGTGCAGCGGGGTGCCCGACCAGTCGAACCGCACCTTGCGGCGGTACGCCGGGTATCCGTCGTGCTGAACTTCGACAGCGGTCATCGGTGTCCCCCAATCCAACAGCCCACCAATTGGCGTGTGAGTACCCTCACACGCGGGCGCGCAACCGGCCGCGGGGAACTATTCGGGGGTTTCCCCGTCCGGGGGCCCCTGCTCGAGCAACCGGCGGAAGCCGTCCTCGTCGAGGATCGGGACCCCCAGCTCGACGGCCTTGTCGTATTTGGAGCCGGGCGAATCGCCGGCGACGACGAAGTCGGTCTTCTTCGACACCGAACCGGCGGCCTTGCCGCCGCGCGCCACGATCGCCTCCTTGGCCTCGTCGCGGGAGAACCCGGTCAGCGAACCGGTGACCACGACCGTCAGACCCTCGCAGGTGCGCGGCACGCTCGTGTCGCGCTCGTCGGCCATGCGCACGCCCGCGGCCCGCCACTTGTCGACGATCGTGCGGTGCCAGTCCACGGTGAACCACTCGGTGACCGCCGCGGCGATGGTCGGTCCCACGCCCTCGACCGCGGCCAGCTGCTCGGTGGACGCCGACTCGACCGCCTGCAGGTCGCCGAACTCGGTGGCCAGGGCGCGGGCGGCCGTGGGTCCCACGTGCCGGATCGACAGCGCCACCAGCACCCGCCACAGCGGCGCGGCCTTGGCCTCCTCGAGGTTGGCCAGCAGCCGCGCGCCGTTGGCCGACAGCGTTCCGGCCTTCGTCCGGAACAGCTCGGTGCGCAGCAGGTCGTCCTCGGTGAGCGTGAACAGGTCGCCCTCGTCGGCGATCACCCCGGCGGCCAGCAGCGCGGCGGCCGCCTCGTAGCCCAGACCCTCGATGTCGAGGGCGCCGCGGCCGGCGACGTGGAACACGCGCTCCCGCAGCTGCGCCGGGCAGGACCGGGCGTTGGGGCAGCGGATGTCGGCGTCGCCCTCCTTCTCGGGGGCCAGTTCGGTGCCGCACTCGGGGCAGTGGGTGGGCATGACGAACGCACGTTCGGAGCCGTCGCGCAGGTCGACGACCGGACCCAGCACCTCGGGGATCACGTCGCCGGCCTTGCGGATCACCACGGTGTCCCCGATCAGCACGCCCTTGCGCCTGACCTCGGCGGCGTTGTGCAGGGTCGCCAGCGCCACCGTCGAACCGGCGACCTTGACCGGCGCCATGAGGGCGAACGGCGTGACGCGCCCGGTCCGGCCGACGTTGACCCGGATGTCCAGAAGCTTGGTCTGCACCTCCTGCGGCGAGTACTTGTAGGCGATCGCCCAGCGCGGCGCCCGCGACGTCGAGCCCAGCCTGCGCTGCAGCGCCACGTCGTCGAGTTTGACGACGACGCCGTCGATCTCGTGGTCCACGTCGTGGCGGTGCTCGCCCCAGTAGCGGATCCGCTCGTGCACGCCGGCGACGCTGTCGACCCGGGTGGTGTGGCTGGAGACGGGCAGTCCCCAGGCACCGAGCGCAAGGTAGGCGTCGTGCAG
>NZ_JBYCLG010000111.1:0-16938 GCF_057473785.1 Mycobacterium sp. TH-M103 | reverse complement strand
GATCTCGGGCAGCGCGTCGTATTCCGCGCAGACGCCGACCACCAGCGGGCCGCTGCCGAAGTCGGCGCGAAACGCGGTGTCCAAACCACCGGCGGGCGCGGTGATCTCGAAACCGCGCTCGGCGACCAGCGCCTGCGCCTTGGCGCAGCTGCGATGCTCGGCGAACGCCAGCTCGGGCTCGGCGTGGATGGAGTGCGACAGCTCGACGAGGTCGGCGCCCCGGCGCCGCACGACGTCTTCGACGCTGTCCAAAGTGGCGGTGGGCATTCTCGCAGTATCTCACCGCCGCGTTGCCGCGGCCGCTACACCAGTCCGGCGATGAACGCCGCCGCCTCACCGGGGTAGGGCGGCACCGAGTAGTCGTGGTGCGCATCCCGGTCGCGGCCTCCGACGACGCAGACGGGATCGCCGGGGCTGCACAGGTCGATGGCGCGGCCGGCGAACTCGCCCGTGGTCGACAGGGGTGTGTCGAAGCGGTTGCCGGGGTTGCCGAACACCGCGACCGCCCGCACCTTGCTCGCCAGGTCGGGATCCAGCGCGGGGGCCGACCCCAGGTTGCCGATGCGCTGGCCCAAGGGTGGCACCCCCGCCAGCATCGAGACCGCGGAGGCGCCCTGCGAGAAGCCGCCGAGCACCAGCTTCGTCGACGGGCACTGGCCGGTCATCTCGGCGATGTGGTCGCGTGCGTCGTTGGCGCCGTCGGCGGTGGTCAGGAAGTTGTAGCTGGCCGGGTAGTTCACCGCGTAGCTGTCGACGCTGCGCGAGCCGAGCGCTGGGCGCAGGGCGGCCAGCAGCGCATCGCCTACGGCGCCCAGGCCGGGCGGTTCGGCCGTGCCGCGGGCGAAGATCAGCTGGACGTCGGCGCACTCGTCGGCTCGCGCGGACGGCGCCCCACCCGCGAACGTCACGGCCGCTGCCACGACGGCGACGGCCGGGCCGACGATGGGACCGACGATGCGCCGGCAACGAAAACCCATGCGGCAAATCTTGACATATGGCGGGGTGAACACAAGAAAACCGGTGATAGTTCATAAAACTAAGGACGGAGCGCGTGCTCGAACGTTAAAGTCGTGGGGGCGTTTTGTCGGCAGTCACGTTGGCGCGGGGGCGGTGGCGGCGGCCGGCCACCACTGTGGGCCCGCCGAGATGGGACGGTGAGCGATGAGTTTCTTGGTGTGGCCCCCGGAAATCAATTCGGCGCTGCTCTACTCCGGCGCGGGGTCCGGCCCGATGCTGGCGGCCGCGGCGGCGTGGAATGGGCTGGCCGAAGAATTGCAGGCCGCGGCCTCCTCCTTTTCGGCGGTGACGTCCGGGCTCACGGGTCAGGCCTGGCAGGGGCCCGCCGCCACCGCGATGGCGGCCGCGGCCACACCGTATGCGGGCTGGCTGAGCGCCGCCGGCGCCCACGCACAGTCGGCGGCCGCCCAGGCTCAGGCCGCGGCGTCGGCGTTCGAGGCGGCGTTCGCCGCGACCGTGCACCCGGGCGTGATCGCGGCCAACCGCGGCCAGCTGATCTCGCTGGTGACCTCGAACCTGTTCGGCCAGAACGCCCCGGCGATCGCCGCCGTGGAGGCCCACTACGAGCAGCTCTGGGCCCAGGACGTGGCCGCCATGACGGGCTATCACGCCGGCGCCTCGGCCGCGGCCACGCAGCTGTTCTCGGTGCAGACCGCACTGCACACCACGACGGCCCAGCTGAGCCTGCCCAACGTCAACCTGGGCGTCGGCAACCTGGGCGGGCTGAACCTGGGCAGCGGCAACACCGGCAACCTGAACCTGGGCAACGCCAACATCGGCACCCAGAACCTCGGCAACGGCAACATCGGTATCCACAACTTCGGCGCCGGGAACTTCGGCAGCACCAACCTGGGCTTCGGCAACGGCGACTCCTTACAAGGGGTCGCGTCCAACTTCAACATCGGCGGGGGAAACCTCGGCAACTACAACATCGGCTTCGGCAACGCCGGCCTCTATTTCACCGCGGGGATCGGCAACATCGGTCTGGGCAACCTGGGCGTCAACAACTTCGGCATCGGCAACGTCGGCGGCGGCAACATCGGCGCCGGCAACTCCGGAATCGGGAGCACCGCCGGCTTCGGCAACATCGGCTTCGGCAACAGCGGCAACAACAACTGGGGTTTCGGCAACACCGGCTTCGGCAACATCGGCTTCGGCAACAGCGGCACCGGCGACATCGGTTTCGGGCTCACCGGTAACAACCAGATAGGTTTCGGCGGTTTGAACTCCGGCAGCGGCGACATCGGCTTCGGCAACTCCGGCAACAACGACATCGGGTTCTTCAACTCCGGCAACAACAGCTTCGGCATCGGCAACTCCGGACTCACCGCCACCGGTCTGTTCAACTCCGGCCAGATCGCCACCGGCATCGGCAACTCCGGCGGCGGCGACACCGGCATCGGCAACGCGGGCTACAGCGCATTACCTGCCAGTGGCGAGAACACGGGTTTCGGCAACGGGGGTGTCAACAACGTCGGATTCGACAATGGGGGCAGTTTCAACGCGGGCAATTTCAACGCGGGTTCTTATAACGCGGGCAGCTTCGACTCGGGCAGCTACAACACCGGCCTGTTCAACGCGGGCAACACCAATACCGGCTTCGAGAACTCGGGCAACACCAACACGGGACTGTTCAACGCGGGCAGCCTGAACACCGGCCTGGGCAGTTCGGCCACCCAATCGGTGGCCAGCTCGGGCTTCGGCAACACCGGCACCGGAACCTCGGGCTTCTTCAACACCGGGGGCAACGACAACTCCGGCTTTTACAACTCGAGCGCCGGCGGCTCCAACTCGGGGATCGGCAACTCGAGCGTCCACGGAGCCAATGTGGGCTATTTCAACTACGGCAACGGTTACGGAGATGTCGGCTTCTTCAACAGCGGGGTGCTCGGCTCCAACGCCGGATTCTTCAACTCCGACACCGGCGAAGGCGAGAACTCCGGCTTCTTCAACACCGGCGCCGGTGACAGTTCGGGCTTCGCGAACCTGGGCGCCTCGAGCTCGGGCTGGTTCAACCCCGGGGACGGGCAGTCGGGCCTCTTCGGGCTGTGACGCCCGGCCCTGCAGACTCCGTGGTCCGCCGCTGCCGATCGAAGACTACATTCGGTATCTTTTCCCCATATTTTTTAAGCAAAAGGTATGCCAATTCATTGCGCGCATGCGACCATGTTGCCGGGTGGGCGATGCCGACCCGGCGCAACGCGAGTTCGCCGGAGGAGGGCACTGGGAGAACACCGGAGAAGACCGTCGCAGGAAACGGGGTCGGGGCGGAGCGCTCGACAGGGCACCGCGTCGCGATGATCGAGCGGCACACCGCCGGCCTGGCGCCGGGCTGGTACGTGCGCGACGGCCTCTTCTGGGACGACGTGTGTTCGGTGCTGGCGGCGCCGTTCACCACGCAGGGTAACGCGCTGGCGTGCCGCTCGGCGCTGGAACGCGGCGACACGCCCCGCCACTAATACATCGACGAGGTCGCGGCGCGATTGCCGGGCGAGGCGCCCCCGCCAGGCTAGGCTCGCGCAGTGTGAGCGACGCCGCGACCGACGCCGACGAACTCGCCCGGCGGGCGGGGCATTTCATCGCCGAGCGCACCGGAGCCGCCGAGCACGACGTCGCCGTCGTCCTCGGGTCGGGATGGTCCTCGGCGGTCGCCGCGCTGGGTGCCGCCACCGCCACGCTCCCCCAGGCCGAGGTGCCCGGGTTCCGCCCGCCGAGCGCCGCCGGGCACAGCGGTCAGCTGCTGTCGGTGCCGATCGGCGCGCACCGGGTGCTGGTGCTGGTCGGGCGCGTGCACGCCTACGAGGGCCACGACCTGCGCCACGTCGTGCACCCGGTCCGGGCGGCCTGCGCGGCCGGGGCGCGCGTCGTGGTGCTCACCAACGCGGCCGGCGGGCTGCGCCCTGGCATGACGGTCGGCCGACCGGTGCTGATCAGCGACCACCTCAACCTGACCGCGCGCTCCCCGTTGACCGGCCCGCAGTTCGTGGACCTGACCGACGCCTACGCGCCGCGGCTGCGCCGGCTCGCCCTGCAGGCCGACCCGGAGCTGACCGAGGGCGTGTACGCCTGCATGCCCGGCCCCCACTACGAGACACCGGCCGAGATCCGGATGCTGCGGACCCTGGGCGCCGACCTGGTGGGCATGTCGACGGTGCACGAGACCATCGCCGCCCGCGCGGCCGGCGCCGAGGTGCTGGGGGTGTCGCTGGTGACCAACCTGGCCGCCGGGATCGGCGGCGCGCCGCTCAGCCACGCCGAGGTGCTCGCCGCCGGGGCCGCCTCGGCGCACCGGATGGGCGCGCTGCTGGCCGACCTGATAGCCCGGGTATGACGCCCGAGGAGTGGATCACCCACGATCCCGACCCGGCCACGGCCGCCGAGCTCGCCGCCTGCGGCCCCGGCGAACTCGCCGCCCGGTTCGCCCGCCCACTGGTGTTCGGCACCGCGGGACTGCGCGGCCCGGTGCGCGGCGGACCCGACGCCATGAACGTCGCCGTGGTCTCGCACGCCAGCTGGGCGGTGGCGCAGGTGCTCGGGAGCCACGGCCGGGCCGGTTCGGCGGTCGTCGTCGGGCGCGACGCCCGGCACGGCTCGGCCGTGTTCGCCACCGCCACGGCCGAAGTGCTTGCCGCCCAAGGCTTTCGGGTGCTGCTGCTGCCCGGGCCGACGCCCACGCCGGTGGTCGCTTTCGCGGTGCGGCGCACCGGGGCCGCCGCCGGGATACAGATCACGGCCTCCCACAACCCGGCGACCGACAACGGTTACAAGGTGTACTTCGACGGTGGCATCCAGATCGTCTCCCCCACCGACCGCGAGATCGAGTCCGCGATGGCCGGCTCCCCGCCGGCCGACGAGATCGCCCGCGCCCCGGTGCAACCCGCGCACACCGACCTGGTCGAGCGCTACATCGAGCGGGCCGCCGGGGTGCGGCGCGCCACCGGTTCGGTGCGGGTGGCGCTGACCGCGCTGCACGGGGTGGGCGGCGCGGTGGCCGTCGAGACGCTGCGCCGCGCCGGTTTCGGCCGGGTGCACACCGTCGGCGCCCAGTTCGCGCCGGACCCCGACTTCCCCACCGTCGCGTTCCCGAACCCCGAGGAGCCCGGGGCCACCGACGCCCTGCTGGCCCTGGCCGCCGACGTCGGCGCCGACGTCGCGATCGCGCTGGACCCCGACGCCGACCGGTGCGCCGTCGGCATCCCGACCGCATCGGGGTGGCGGATGCTCTCCGGCGACGAAACCGGTTGGCTGCTCGGCGATTACATTCTCTCCCAGCCGCGAACCGGGATCCCGGTCGTCGCCAGCTCGCTGGTGTCCTCGCGCATGCTGGCGGCCATCGCCGCGCATCACGGCGCGGTGCACGTCGAGACCCGCACCGGCTTCAAGTGGCTGGCCCGCGCCGACTCGCAGGTGCCCGGCGGCACCCTGGTGTACGCCTACGAGGAGGCGATCGGCCACTGCGTCGACCCGGACGCCGTGCGCGACAAGGACGGCATCAGCGCCGCCGTCCTGGTGTGCGACCTGGTGGCCGCGCTGGCATCCCGGGGCGAAACCGTGTCGGGCGCGCTCGACGAGCTGGCCCGCCGGCACGGCGTGCATGACGTCGCCGCGGTGTCGCGCCGCGTCGCCGGCGCCGGCGAGGCCGCCGCACTCATGGACCGGTTGCGGGCGGACCCACCGGCCACACTGGCCGGGTTCACCGCGACCCTCACCGACGTCACCGACGCGCTGATCTTCACCGGCGGCGACGACGCGGCGTCGGTGCGCGTGGTGGTGCGGCCCTCGGGCACCGAGCCGAAGGTGAAGTGCTACATCGAGGTTCGCTGCGCGGCGGGTGCCGAGTTGGCCGCGGCCCGGACGCGGGCGCGCGCGCTGCGCGACGAACTGGCCGGCCAGGTCGGCGGCTGGGGCTAGCGGGGCCCGTACTGGCGGTCTCCCGCGTCGCCGAGCCCGGGAACGATGAAGGCGTGCTCGTTGAGGCCGTCGTCGACGGCCACGGTGAACAGCCGCGCATCCGGCGCCGCCTTCTCAAGGGCCGCAATGCCTTCCGGCGCGGCCACCGCGCACAGCACGGTGATCCTGGCGGCGCCGCGGCGGTGCAGCAGACCGATCGTGTGCCGCACCGACCCGCCCGTCGCCAGCATCGGTTCCAGCACCAGCACCGCCCGGCCAGTCAGGTCGTCGGGCAGCGACTCCAGATACCCGGCCGCGCGGTGGGTTTCCTCGTCGCGGGCCACGCCGACGAACCCGACCTGGGCCTGCGGCAGCAGCGCCAGCGCCCGGTCGAGCATGCCCAGCCCGGCGCGCAGCACGGGCACCAGCAGCGGCTTTCCGGCCAGTCGCATCCCGAGGGTCTCGGCCAGCGGGGTGTGGACCGGAAAGCTCTCGAGGGGCGCGTCGCGGGTGGCCTCGTAGACCAGCATCACCGTCAGGTCGCCCAGCGCGGCCCGGAACTCGGCGTTGGGAGTGTGCTTGTCGCGCAACGCGGTCAGCCGGGCCAGGGCCAGCGGGTGATCGATGATGCGTACGTCCACGGCACCTGACCCTATATAACGATCGCGGCCAACCCGGTTGACACGCTCGTGCGGGTGCCGCAGGGGCCAAGCACCCGCCCATATACTCCCGGCGTGCAGGTTCGCAGCGGGCTGACGGGCAAGGCACATC
Organism: Mycobacterium sp. TH-M103; assembly: GCF_057473785.1. Taxonomy (NCBI): domain Bacteria; kingdom Bacillati; phylum Actinomycetota; class Actinomycetes; order Mycobacteriales; family Mycobacteriaceae; genus Mycobacterium; species Mycobacterium sp. TH-M103. The sequence goes on along the minus strand of NZ_JBYCLG010000111.1, from coordinate 10,260 downwards.
GGGCCCTGCGGGCCATCTGGCCGGCCGTCGCGGTGGCGCTGGCGGGCATCGCGGCCACCCCGCTGTCCCCGCTGGTGAGCCTGGCGGCGGCCGCGGTCCCGCAACCGGCGCACGTGGTGATCGTGATCGAGGAGAACCGCGCGGCGGCCAACATCATCGGCAACAGGTCGGCGCCGTTCATCAACGCCCTGGCCGCGGCCGGCGCGAACATGGCCGCGTCGTTCGCCGAGACCCATCCCAGCGAGCCGAACTACCTGGCGCTGTTCGCCGGCAGCACGTTCGGCGTGACCACCGACGCGTGCCCGGTCAACGCCGGCGCTGCCCCCAACCTGGCGTCCGAGCTGCTGGCCGCCGGTTACACGTTCGCCGGGTTCTCCGAGGGGCTGCCCGCAGTCGGCTCACCGGTGTGCAGCGCGGGCAAGTACGCGCGCAAGCACGTGCCCTGGGCCGACTTCACCAACGTGCCGCCCAGCACGTCGCTGCCGTTCTCGGCATTCCCGATGGGCAACTACGCCGCCCTGCCGACGGTGTCGTTCGTCATCCCCGACAACGGCAACAACATGCACGACGGCTCCATCCCGCAGGCCGACGCCTGGCTCAACCGCAACCTGTCCGGGTACGCCAACTGGGCGGCGGCCAACAACAGCCTGCTGATCGTGACCTGGGACGAGGACGACAACTCCAGCCGCAACCGGATCCCGACGGTGTTCTACGGCGCGCACGTGCGGCCCGGCACCTACGGCGAGCAGATCAGCCACTACAACGTGCTTTCCACGCTGGAGCAGATGTACGGACTGCCCAAGACCGGCTACGCCGCCAACGCCCCGGCGATCACCGACATCTGGGCGGGCTGAACCCGAACGCTGCGGCGCCGTCGCTATTGTGTGCCGCATGGCTGCTGACCTCGTGCCGATCCGCCTGAGCCTGCCCATCGGTGACCGCTACACCGTGTGGGCGCCCCGCTGGCGCGACGCCGGCGACGAATGGGAGGCGTTCCTGGGCAAGGACGAGGACCTGTTCGCGTTCGAGTCCGTGGCCGACCTGGTCGCGTTCGTGCGCTCCGACACCGACAACGACCTGGTCGACCACCCGGCGTGGAAGGACCTGACCGCGGCGCACGCGCACAAGTTCGATCCCGCCGAGGACGCGCGGTTCGACCTGGTCGCCGTGGAGGAACTGGTGGCCGAGAAGCCGACCTCGGAGTCGGTGGCCGCGGTGGCCAGCGCGCTGGCGATCGTGTCGTCGCTCGGGTCGGTGTGTGAGCTGCCGGCGGTGTCGAAGTTCTTCAACGGCAACCCGAGCCTGGGCACGGTCACCGGCGGGATCGAGAACTTCGCCGGCCGGGCCGGGCAGAAGCGCTGGAACCTCATCGCCGAGATCATCGGGCGGGGCTGGGACGACGTGCTCGCCGCGGTCGAGGGGATCATCACCACCCCCGAGGTCGCCGCCGCGGCGTCGGCCGAGGCCCAAGAGGAACTGGCCGAGGAGCCCGACGAAGAGCCGGAGACCCCCACGGCCGACGAGACCGACGCGGAGGCGGAAACCGAGACCGAGACCGAGACCGCCGAGGAGTCCGGGCAGGAACCGGCGGCCCAGGAGGAGGCCCGCGCGCCCGGCGACACCGTCGTGCTGGGCGGGGACAAGGACTTCTGGCTTCGGGTCGGCATCGACCCGATCAGGATCATGATGAGCTCCGGCACGTTCTACACCCTGCGCTGCTACCTGGACGACGCACCGGTGTTCCTCGGGCGCAACGGGCGGATCAGCGTGTTCACCTCCGAGCGCGCCCTGGCCCGCTACCTGGCCGACGAGCACGACCACGACCTGTCGGACCTGAGCACCTATGACGACATCCGCACCGCGGCCACCGACGGCTCGCTGGCCGTCGAGGTCACCGACGACAACGTCTACGTGCTCAGCGGCCTGGCCGACGACCTGGCCGACGGGCCGGACGCCGTGGACCGCGACCAGCTCGACCTGGCCGTCGAGTTGCTCCGCGACGTCGGTGACTACTCCGAGGACCCGACGGTGGACACGGCGCTGGAGCCGGGCCGGCCGCTGGGCAAGCTGGTGGCCGCCGTGCTGGAGCCCGGCTCGGTGACCAAGCCGACGCCCCCCTATGCGGCGGCGGTGCGGGAATGGGAGAGACTGGAACAATTCGTCGATGGGCGGCTCAGGCGCGAATAGCCTGAACGGCCGGCCCGAACGGGAGGTGAGTCGGGGTGTCGCTTCCCGGGGTCGGCCCGTTGCCCCTGTACGGATTCCAGCGCCCGGCCCTGTTGCTGTTCGGCCTGGTCCCGCTGGCCCTGCTGGTCGTGTACGTCCTCGTCCAGTCCCGCCGCGGGCGCCGGCTGCGCCGGTTCACCGAGGCGGAAGTGCCGCAGTCGATGTGGCGACACCTGCCGATCGCCGTGGCGCTGCTCAGCCTGGCCCTGCTGACCGTCGCGCTGGCCACCCCCACCCATGACATGCGCATACCGCGCAACCGCGCGGTGATCATGCTCGTGATCGACATGTCGCAGTCGATGAAGGCCACCGACGTCGACCCGAACCGGCTCAAGGCCGCCGAGCAGGCGGCCGGCCAGTTCGCCGCCCAGCTGACCCCGGGCGTCAACCTGGGGCTGGTCGGCTTCGCCGGGACCCCCTACCTGCTGGTGCCACCCACCCCGCAGCACCAGGCGACGGTCGACGCCCTCAAGAAGCTGGAGTTCGGCGACGGCACCGCCACCGGCGAGGCCATCTTCACCGCCCTGCACGCAATCGGGGCCACCGACGTCACCGGCGGCGACTCCCCGCCACCGGCCCGGATCGTCCTGCTGTCCGACGGCGCGGAGAACAAGCCGGCCGACCCCCAGGACCCGCACGACGGCGCCTACACGGCGGCGCGCCTGGCCAAGGACCAGGGGGTGCCGGTCTCCACGATCGCGTTCGGGACGCCGACCGGCGAGATCGACCTGGACGGGGTGCGGGTCGCGGTCCCGGTCAAGCCGGACCAGATGAAGACGATCGCCCGGCTCTCCGGCGGCCAGTACTACACCGCCACCAACCTCGGCGAGCTCGAGAAGAGCTACGACAACATCGAGAACGAGATCGGGTACCGCACCGTGGCCGGGCCCGGCAGCGCCGGGTGGCTGCGCCTGGGCGTCCTGACCGCCGTGCTCGCCGCGGCGCTGGGGCTGCTGATCAACCGGCGCCTGCCCGCCTGACGCTCAGGACGGCAGCCTGCGGTTGAGCAGCAACCCGGCCAGCACCGCGCCGGCCAGGACGAGAGCCCCCAGCAGCATCCAGGGCAGGCTCGCGTCGCCCTTGACGGTCTGGTAGCCGATCTGGCGCTGCAGCGTCTGATAGACCCGCTTGAGCGATTCCAGGCTGTCGGCGTGGAACGCCTGCCCGCCGGTGATCTCGCAGATCTGCTGCAGGGTCTGGTCGTCGACCGGGACGGGGATGGTGGCGCCCTGGTAGTCGACGGTGCCGTCGGGCGTGCCGAAGGAGATCGTCGAGATCTCGATGCCCTGGGATTTCGCGGCGCGCGCCGCGGTGAAGGCCCCCTGCGGAGCGTTGGGATCCAGCGGCACGTTCTCGGCGCCGTCGGATTCCAGCACGATCCGCGCCGGCGGGGGGCCCTCGCCGCCGCCCAGCACGGCCCCGACCGTGGCGATCGCCTGCATCGCGGTGAAGATGCCCTCCCCCGTCGCCGTCTTCGGGGCGGGCGCCAGGCGCTCGATCGCCGACTTCACGGCGGCCCGGTTGGTGGTCGGGGCGACCAGCAGCGTGGCGTTGGCCGCGAACTCGACAAGCCCGAGGTTGATCGCCGGCGTCAGCTCGTCGGCGAACTGCTCGCCCGCCACCTTGGCCGCCGCCAGCCGGCTCGGTGGGACGTCGGTGGCCGCCATGGACTCCGAGACGTCGATGACCAGCATCACCACCGCGCGGTTGAGGGGGATCCGCACATCCGAGGTCGGGCCGGCCATGGCGGTGGTCAGCAGCACCAGCGACGTGGCCAACAGGATCGTCGGCAGGTGCCGCCACCGGCTGGGACGCGGCGGGGCGACCCGTTCGAGCACCTCCATGTTGGCGAAACGCAGCACCCGCCGGCGGCGGGTGAACTGCTGGGCGATGTAGCCGCCCAGCACCAGCAAAACGATCAGCAGGAACAGGAAGAACCACGCGTTCTGGAAGCCGGTGAGCGACACGGGGCCCAGCAGGGGCAGCTTCATATCCAGTCACACTATTCGTCCCGGCCGAGCGCCGCACAGCCGTTCCGTCGCGAGCGGCCGGCCCCGCCCCACGGCGGTTGGCGCGCGATCCATACCCCCGGGGGTACTGTGGTACAGGTAGTTCACCGCGGACTTGGTCGGGGGAAGAGTTGGAACTTTTCGGTCCGTCGGGGCTGCTGGTCGCGAAGCTCGCCGCACCGGCGTTTGTGGTGGCGCTCTCGCCGGTGCCCGTCGTGCTGGCGTTGGTGCTGCTCGTCCACAACGACCGGCCACGCTCGTCCAGCATCGCCTACCTGCTGGGCAGATTGCTCTCGCTGACCGGGCTGACCGTGGCCTCGATGCGCATCCCGCGGACCTTCGACGGCCTACGCGGGCCCGCGCCGCCGTGGACCGACTGGCTGGTCGTGGCCGCCGGTGCGGCACTAGTCGCATTCGGCGCGTGGGTGTGGCGGCGGCGCACCGCAGCCGCGGACGAGGCGGGCTGGGACAGCCGCGCAGGCAGGATCACCCCACCGGTTGCGGCCGCGCTGGGATTCTTCCCCATGCTGGCCAACCCGAAGGTGCTTGCGGCCAGCGCGGCCGCGGGAACCCAGGTCGCCGCCGGCCGGCTGCCGGTCCTCGGCGCGGCGGCGGCCGTCGCCTTCTACGCCGCGCTGGCGAGTTCGACCGTGGCCGCCCCAGTGCTGGCCTATGTCGTCGCCGGACCGAGCATCGATCGCCGGCTGGAGCAAATCAGGCGCTGGATCCAGCGGCACCGCCACGCGATGACGGCGACGACACTGGTTGCTGGGGGCTGCGCGTTGGTGTTGTATGGGTTCGCCTGAGGGCGCCGCCCCGGTTTCCGGCCGAATCCGGGCCGAGCACGGTCCGTCGATTTCGGCAACGGCGGCGCGCATGCCCTCGTAGTATCCCCACTCGTGAATCGCGAGTGGCTGTTGCTGGAGGTGGTCGGCGACGGGCCCGTCGTCGTCGCGCAGGGCCATGCGCTGCGAAAATTCGTGCCGCTCAGCGTCTTCTTGCGCAGAAACCCGCACCTCAAGGCGATCACGGCGGCCGTCGACGAGACCGTCAGCAAACGCCGGGGGGTCAGCCGCGACATGGTCGACGGCAGGACCGTCGTACAGACCGAGGCCGTGGTGATGAACGACGGTCACGTACACGGCGTACAGCTGTGGGCCGGACCCCGGGCCGTCCCCCCGGCGGAACGGCCGAAACCCGGGGCGGTGGCATGGAACATCACCACGGGGACCGCCAGCGACACACCCCAGGCGCTGGCCAACTCCGGCCTAGATCTGGCCGTCGAGCAAACCGACGGCCGCCCGTTCGCCGCGGACCTGCCGATCGGCCACATCAACCGGGACGAGACGCAGGTGCTCGCGCTGACCATGAGCTGCAAGCCCGGGGACACTTACTGCAGCACGTGGGATACGACCAGCCATGACGGCGAACGGATCCGGGTGAGCTTCGTCGCCCGCGCCCGCGTCGAGCCTCAGGCGGACGGCACCGACCACCTGGTCTGCCGCGCCATGAACTGGCGCCTACCCGACCGGGAGGAGCCGGTGCCCGACGGCGACCTCGCCCGCCACATCCTGCGCGACATGGCGCAGGAGGGCATCCACCGGGCCCTCGTCGACCTGCGGTCGTGGCACCTGCTCAAGTGGCTCGACCCGCCGTTTCCCCACTTCGACTGGCGCGGCGAGACGGAGGGCCAGCCGCTGGTGCATCCCGACGACCACTCCGTGCTGCGCACGATGAAGCAGCAGTTCGCCGAGGGGCCGGCCGAGGGGTTGCTGCGGCTGCGCGCGAAGGGCGGCGGGTGGACCGTGGTGCACAGCACCATCTACCGGGTGCATCTGCTCGACGACAACTACGCCGGGCTCATCTGCCTGCGCCTGCCCACCCCGGCCGAGCTGCTGCGCAAGACGCAGGCCGTCTGAGCCGCCTACCCGATCAGCACCGCATACCGGGGCTTGATCACCTCGTCGATGATCGCCAGCCGCTGGTCGAACGGGATGAACGCCGACTTCATCGCGTTGATGGTGAACCGCTCGAGGTCGCTCCACCCGTAGCCGAACGCCTGCACCAACCGGTGCATCTCCAGGCTCATCGAGGTGTCGCTCATCAACCGGTTGTCGGTGTTGACAGTCACCCGGAAGCGGGTCCGGGCCAGCAGGTCGAACGGGTGCTCGGCGATGCTCTCGACCGCGCCGGTCTGCACGTTGGAGCTGGGGCACAGCTCCAGCGGGACGCGCTTGTCGCGCAGGATCGACGCGAGCCGGCCCAGCCGCACCTGTCCGTCGCCGGACACGTCGATGTCGTCGACGATGCGCACGCCGTGGCCCAGCCGGTCGGCGCCGCAGAACGCGATCGCCTCGTGGATGGACGGCAGCCCGAACGCCTCGCCGGCATGAATGGTGAAGCGCGCGTTGTTGTCCCGCATGTATTCGAACGCGTCCAGGTGCCGCGTCGGCGGGTTGCCGGCCTCGGCCCCGGCGATGTCGAACCCGACGACCCCCCGGTCCCGCCAGCGGATCGCCAGCTCGGCGATCTCGCGGGACACCGCGGCATGCCGCATGGCGGTGACCAGCAGCCGCACCACGATCGGGCGGCCCGCCTCAGCGCAGGCCTTCTCCCCGTCGGCGAAGCCGGCCAGCACGGCGTCGACGATCTCGTCGAAGGAGAGCCCCCGGTCGATGTGCAGTTCGGGGGCGAACCGGATCTCGGCGTAGACCACCGCATCGGCGGCCAGGTCCTCCACGCACTCGCGGGCCACGCGGTGCAGCGCGTCGGGGGTCTGCATCACCGCCACGGTGTGCGAGAACGGCTCGAGGTAGCGCTCCAGCGAGCCGCTGTGCGAGCGGGTGCGAAACCACGTCGCCAGCTCGTCGACGTCGGTGGCGGGCAGCCCGTCGTAGCCGGTCGCAGCCGCGATGTCGATGACGGTCGCCGGGCGCAGCCCGCCGTCGAGGTGGTCGTGCAGCAGGGCCTTGGGCGCCTTGGTGATCTGTTCGAGGTCCAGTTCGCTCACGTGACGATCCGATCGATGATCAGCGGTCGGGGCTGCGGGGCGGTGGGGCCGACGCGGTAGCCGCCGTCCAGCTCGGCCATCGCGGCGCCGAACCGTTCGGGGGTGTCGGTGTAGAGGGTGAACAACGGCTCCCCCGCCGCCACCGGCTCCCCCGGGCGGCGGTGGATCCGGACACCCGCGCCCGGCTGCACCGTCCCGCCCGGGCTGGATCGCCCCGCACCGAGCCGCCAAGCCGCCATTCCCACCGCCATCGCGTCGATATCGCCCATTGTGCCGCCCCGGGCGGCGGTGACGGTCTCGGTATGCGCACCGATGGGCAACGGAACCGACAAGTCCCCGCCCTGGGCGGCGACCAGCCGCCGGAACCGGTCCATCGCGGTCCCGTCGCGCAGCGTCTGGGCGGGGTCGCGGTCGTCGATCCCGGCCAGCGCCAGCATCTCGCCGGCCAGTGTCAGCGTCAGCTCCACCACGTCGGGCGGGCCGCCGCCGGCCAGCACCTCCAGCGATTCGGCGACCTCCAGCGCATTGCCGACGGTCGCGCCCAGCGGGCTGTTCATGTCCGTCAACAGCGCGCGGGTGGGTACCCCGTGGGCCGCGCCCAGCCCGACCATGATGTGCGCCAGCTCCCGGGCCTGCGCCGGCGAGGACGTCAGCGCCCCGGAGCCGACCTTCACGTCGAGCACCAGCGCGCCGGCCCCCTCGGCCAGCTTCTTGCTCATCACCGAACTGGCGATCAGCGGCGGCGACTCGACGGTGCCGGTGATGTCGCGCAGCGCGTAGAGCTTGGCGTCGGCGGGGGCCAGCTCGCCGGCGGCGAAGATCGCCGCGCCGACCTGCCGAAGTTGTTCGCGCACACGCCGATTGGACAGTTCGCCGGTGAACCCGGCGATCGACTCCAGCTTGTCCAGGGTGCCGCCGGTGTGCCCGAGCCCGCGGCCCGACGCCTGGGGCACCGCCGCGCCGCAGGCGGCGACGACCGGCACGAGCGGCAGGGTGATCTTGTCGCCGACCCCGCCGGTGGAATGCTTGTCGACGGTCGGCACGGGCAGGTCGGTGAAGTCGAGCCGCGGTCCCGAGGCCAGCATCGCCGCGGTCCACCGGGCGATCTCGCCGCGGTCCATCCCGCGCCACACGATCGCCATCAACAGCGCCGACATCTGTTCGTCGGCGACCCGGCCGTGGGTGTAGGCGTCGACGACCCAGTCGATGGCGGCGTCGGAGAGCCGGCCGCCGTCGCGCTTGGTCCGGATCACCGTCGGGGCGTCGAACGTCATCGCCGCGCCAGGTCGTCGGGGCCGAAGGCGTCGGGCAGCAGGTCGCCGATCCGGCGCGGCCCGGCCGGATGGTCGATCAGCAGCCCGGGGCCGCCGTGTTCGAGCAGCACCTGCCGGCACCGCCCGCACGGCATCAGCGGCGCGCCCGCCGCGTCGACGCAGGACAGGGCGACCAGGCGCCCGCCGCCGGTCGCGTACAGCGCGGACACCACCGAGCACTCGGCGCAGAGACCGAGGCCATATGAGACATTCTCCACATTGCAGCCGGTAACCACCCGGTCGTCGTCGACCAGCGCGGCCGCACCCACCGCGAACCGCGAATACGGCGCGTAGGCGTTGGCCGCAACCTCAACGGCCTTGCTGCGCAATGCTTTCCAGTCGACTTCAGGCATACCGCACCCCGTTCACCGATGCTCGACGCGAGTACGCCACCCTAACCTGGGCCGCAACCCGGCCGGGTTAGGCTGGAACGTCCGGGGAAGGCGGTGAACACGGTGGCGAGCACACAGGCGACGACCGCGGGCCCAGCTAAGGCGGCACGCGGGCGACGGCCGCCGCGCACCCTGTACCGGGGCGATCCGGGCATGTGGGCGTGGGTGCTGCACCGCATCAGCGGCGCGACGATCTTCTTCTTCCTGTTCGTCCACGTCCTGGACACCGCCCTGGTCCGGGTGGGGCCGCAGGCCTACGACGAGGTGCTCGCGACCTACAAGACGCCGATCGTCGGCGTGATGGAGTTCGGCCTGGTCGCCGCCGTGCTGTTTCACGCGCTCAACGGGATCCGCGTCATCCTGATCGACTTCTGGTCCGAGGGCACCCGCCACCAGCGGCTGATGCTGTGGATCGTGGGCGTGCTGTTCCTGTTGCTCATCGTCCCGGCCGGGGTGGTGCTGGGCATTCACCTGATGGCGCACCTACGATGAGCCGCCCCGCGGGCCTGGACCGACCCCGCGCGCCGCGGCGGCGCGCCGGCGTCCCCAACTTCGAGAAATACGCGTGGCTGTTCATGCGGTTCTCCGGGGTCGTGCTGGTGTTCCTGGCGCTCGGGCACCTGTTCATCATGCTGATGGTCGACGACGGCGTGTACCGCATCGACTTCAACTACGTGGCGCAGCGCTGGGCGTCGCCGTTCTGGCAGATCTGGGATCTGCTGCTGCTGTGGCTGGCACAGCTGCACGGGGGCAACGGTCTGCGCATCATCATCGACGACTACAGCCGCAAGGACAGCACCCGCTTCTGGCTGAACAGCCTGCTGGCGCTGTCGATGGGTTTCACGTTGGTGCTGGGGACCTACGTGCTGCTGACGTTCGACCCGAACATCTCGTGATCCAGGGGGGTTGACGCGGTTGATTCAGCAACACCGATACGACGTGGTGATCGTCGGCGCCGGCGGCGCGGGGATGCGGGCGGCCGTGGAGGCGGGCCCGCGGGTGCGCACCGCGGTGCTGACCAAGCTGTACCCGACCCGCAGCCACACCGGCGCCGCCCAGGGCGGCATGTGCGCCGCGCTGGCCAACGTCGAGGACGACAACTGGGAGTGGCACGCCTTCGACACCGTCAAGGGCGGCGACTACCTGGCCGACCAGGACGCCGTGGAGATCATGTGCCGGGAGGCGATCGACGCGGTGCTCGACCTGGAGAAGATGGGGATGCCGTTCAACCGCACCCCCGAGGGCCGCATCGACCAGCGCCGCTTCGGCGGGCACACCCGCGAGCACGGCAAGGCCCCGGTGCGCCGCGC
>NZ_JBYCLG010000110.1:0-12479 GCF_057473785.1 Mycobacterium sp. TH-M103 | reverse complement strand
CGTCGCCAACCTGCCGATCACCCTGTGGCCGGGCATGAAGATCGGCCAGCTGTGCATCCTGCGGCTGACCAGCCCGGCGGAACACCCGTACGGCAGTTCGGCCGTCGGTTCGAAATACCAGGGCCAGCGCGGACCCACGCCGTCGCGCTCCTACCAGAACTTCATACGAAGTACCTAGCTTCGGCAGGCCCGCAGCACAGCTTCACCGCCGAATATCGATGCAGCGGTCCGCGTGGTTGCTCCTCCCCCCAGACCACGGCCGGCTGCGGATTTTTGGAGGATGGGTTTTGGACACCGTGCTCGGGGTGTCGATGGCACCGGCAGCGATCCAGCTGGTTTTGCTGGAGGGCGAGAATGCCGACGGCCCCACGATCGAAGAGGACGCGTTCGACGTCGACGCCGGCGCCCCCGATCGGGTGATCGCCGCCATCCTGGGCACCCGCCAGGGCGCGGCCGACGCGGGTCTGGGGCTGTCCTCGATCGGGGTGAGCTGGACCGATCAGCAGGAGGCCGCCGCGCTGCGCGACGCGCTCACCGCCCACCGGATCGACAACGTCATGCTGGTGTCGGCGTTCCTGGCTGCCACCTCGCTGGCGCAATCCGTCGGCGGCGCAATGGGTTACGAGCGCACCGCGGTGCTCTTCGTGGAGCCCGGCACCGCGACGACGGCGCTCGTGGAGACGTCTGACGGCTCCATCGCCGACGTCCGCAAGACGTGCCTCGATGCCGAGTCCTACGACGAGGCCGCCGCGCAACTCGGGGCGATGGTGGCCGGGCTCGACGAATCCGAGCCGACCGCGGGCGGGCTGTTCGTGGTGGGGTCCGGTGTCGACGTCGCCCCGCTGCGGCCGACGCTGCAGGCGGCGACGTCGCTGGACGTCAGCCTGCCGGAGGAGCCGCAGACGGCGCTGGCCCGTGGCGCCGCGCTGGCGTCGGCGAACGCGCCGTTGTTCGCCTCGTCGACCGCTGCCCTGGCCTACGCCCAGGACGCCGGCACCGGTGCGGTCGACGTGTCCGGCCTTCCGGACTACCTCAGCCTCTCCGGGGTTCCCGGCGACGACGACGTCGCGTACAGCGCGGTGCCCGACCCGGACTCCGAAGCCCCGACCGCCGTCATCGAGGGGCTTTTCGCCCCCGACGCGGGCCAACCGCGCCGCCGGCCCGCCCTGCTGATCGGCAGCGGGTTGGCGGTGGCCGGCATCAGTGCGGTGCTGGCGCTCGAGATCGCGCTGGCGATCGGCATCCGCACGACGGTCGCCCTCCAGTCCACTCCCGGCCAACATCTGATCGTCCCGGCCCAGCAGGCACCGGCGCCCGCGCCGGTCCAGGCCGTGGCCCCGAAGCCGGTACTCAACATGCCCATACCGGTGGCAGCACCCAAGCCCCTCAACCCGCCGGTGGCCGCCCCGGCGCCGGCGACGGCACCCCCGGTCCCGGCGGCTCCGATCGTGCCGGTGCCCGTGGCGGTCCCGCCGTTGGCGCCGGTCCCGGTGCCGCCGATTCACGTGCCCGCGCCCGTGCTCGGCGTGCCCTTCCCCGACCACGTCCTGAGCCCGCCGCCTGCGCCTGTGCCGCACGCGCCGCAACCCGTGGTGGCCCCCCCGCCCGTCCACGTGCCGCACCCGCAGTCACCGCCGTCGGGCGGTGCCACGGGTCCGCTGTCGCCGCCGCACCCCGTTCCCGGCGGGCAGGGCACGCCGCCCAAGCCGGGTGGGGGCCCTGGTGGTCCGGGTGGTCATGTGCCGGTGCCGGGTGGGGGTCCGGGTGGTGGGCCTGTTCATGTTCCGGGTGGTCCCGGTGGTCTGGGTGGTCCTGGTGGTCTGGGTGGTCCTGAGGGTGGTCATGTGCCGGTGCCCGGTGCGGGTCCCGGTGGTCCCGGCCGGTTCGGTGGCGGGGGACCGTTGGGTGGCGGCCACGGTGGTGGGCCGATCGGCGGTCCCGGCCCGTTCGGCGGCGGTGGGCCGTTCGGTGGCGGCCACGGCGGGGGACCGTTCGGTGGGGGCGGACCCTTCGGCGGCGGAGGGCCGTTCGGCGGTTTCGGCGGCGGCGGCCACGGCGGCGGCTTCGGGGGATTCGGCGGGGGCGGCCACGGCGGTTTCGGCGGCTTCGGTGGATTCGGCGGGCACCACTGACGTTCGGCCCGGTGCCGCAGCGCAGCGATCCAGGCTTGGCCGGAGCCCGCGCGCCGCGCGGGTACGCTCGGATCATTGCGGTCGGTCTAGAACTGTGCCGTCGCACCTGTGAACCGAACACCACGAGGCGTGAAAGTTTCCGTCGGCCGGTGGCCAAGGCGATCCCGATTTGTACCGTGGACGGCGCAGCGAATTACCCAGGGGGACGGGAAAAGTGGTGGGCATCGTGCTCGGCGTCTCGATGACGCCGACCAGGGTCCGCATGGTGCTGGTCGAGGGGGAGAACGCCGACGGGGTCGTCGTCGACCAGGACGACTTCGACACCGGGCGGTCATCGCCCGCCGACGCGCCGAGCCAGGTGGTTTCGGCGATCCTCGGCACCCGGCAGGGCGCCGAAGAGGGTGGCTACCAGCTGCTGTCGACGGGAGTGACCTGGACTGATCACGTCGAGGCCGCGATGCTGCGCGACGCGCTGATCGACCACAAACTCGAGAACGTCATGCTGGTCTCGGCGTTCATGGCCGCGGCCGCGCTGGCTCAGTCCGTCGGCGACGCCACCAATTGCCCGCACACGGCGCTGCTCTTCGTCGAACCCTTCACCGCGACCCTCGCCGTCATCAACACCGCCGACGGCTCGGTTTCCGACGTGCACCGCAGGGCTCTCTCCGACGACGACCAGGAGGCGGTGGCCGAGCTCGCCGAGATGGTTTCCGGCGCCGAAGCGCTCGATGCGCGACCCGAGGGCGTGGTCGTCGTCGGGTCCGGCGTCGATGTCCCGATGATCAAGCCGGCGCTGGAGGCCGCAACGTCGCTCGGCCTGGCTGTGCCCGACGAGCCGGAGACGGCCTTGGCGCGGGGTGCGGCGCTGGCGGCGGCCAACGCGCCGTTGTTCGCGTCGTCCACGGCCGCGCTGGCCTACGCGCTGGACCCCGGCACCGGCGAAATCGATCCGCTCGCTCTGGCTGGGCAGTCTCCGGGGCTGCTTTCCGCCTATCAGGGCGCTTCGGACACGTCCGGCGATGGCGGGGAAGGCGGGGACAACGTCGCCTACAGCGCCGTGCCGGACGAGGACGCCGACGCGCAGACCGTCGTATTCGGCCCGAGGACAAAGGCACCGCGGCGCAACTCCCTGATGTTGGTGGGCAGCACGTTGACGGTGGTCGTGATCGCGGCGGTCGTCGCCCTGGAGATCGCCCTGGCCATCAACATTCGCCCCACAGTGGCGTTGCGACCCAGCCCGAACGAAAACATCATCGTTCCAACGCATTCGGCACCCGCGCCGCCGGTCCAGGCGAAGCCGCCCCGGCCGGTGGTGGTGCCCCACCCGATGCGCCCGCCCGCGGTGGCTCCGGCTCCCGCGGCCCCGCCCGCGCCCGCGCCGATTCCGGTGGTTCCGCCTCTCGTGCCCGTTCCCGTGCCCCGGGCGCCGATCATCCGTCCGCCGGTACCCCGGGCGCCGGCCGTTCATCCGCCCGCCCCGCGGTGGGGAGGCCGGGGCCCGTTCAACGGGCCGGGTGTTCGCGGGCCCTTCGGGGGCGGCCACGGTCCGTTCGGCGTGCCGGGTCCGCGGGGTCCGTTCGGCGGCGGTCCGTTCGGGGGTGGCCGCGGCCCGTTCGGCGGCCTCTTCGGGGGCGGTCACGGCGGCTTCGGCGGGGGCCACGGCTTCGGCGGCCACGGTTTCGGCCGATTCGGCGGTGGGCATGGTTTCGGTGGGTTCGGCGGTGGTTTCGGGCGCAGGTAGCCCTCTCGCCGCTGTGTAGCACATCGACAGGTGAAGGTGGAGGAGCGGTGGACGTCGTACTCGGCATGTCTGTGGCACCCCCGGCCGTCCGCCTGGTGCTCGTCGAAGGGGCAGGTGCCGGCGGAGTCACCGTCGATCGGCACGACTTCGGCGTAGCCGACAAACCACCGACCGCCGCGGCGGATGTGGCGATCGAGGCCATCCTCCGGACCCGGGACGCCGCGGCGGCCGGCGGCTACCGGCTGAGGTCGACCGGGATCACCTGCACCGACGACGCCGAAGCGGCCGCCCTGCGCGACGCCCTCGCGCGGCGCCGCATCGACGACGTCACGCTGGTCTCGGCGTTCACCGCGGCCGCGGCGCTGGCCCAGGCGCTCGGCAGCGCGTCCAATCGCGATCGGACCGCGCTGCTCTTCGTCGAGCCGGCCACCGCGACGCTGGTGGTGGTCGACACCGCCGCCGGCACCGGCGCCGGCGTTCGGCGGCAGTCCCTGGCGAAGGGGGGTGCGGCAACGGCCCAGCTGGCCGCGATGGTCTCGGGGGTCGCGGCCCAGCAAGACCGCCCCGACGAGGTGTTCCTGGTGGGCTCCGGTGTCGACGTCCGTTCGATCAAGCCGGCGCTGGAGGCCGCGACGCCGCTCGCTGTGACCGCTCCCGAGGAGCCCGAGCTGGCGCTGGCGCGCGGGGCTGCGCTTGCCGCGGCGACCGCGCAGCTGGGAGAACCGCCCACCCTCGCGATTCCGGCTCAGGATCTGGCGGCCCCGGCGCGGGGGCTGGCCGAGGACGCCGCAACCGAAGCCGAGCCCAACCGCGGCCGGCGTCGCCGCCGGTCGGTGCTGCTGGCCGGCGCCGCGATGGCGGTCTTGGTCGCCGGGGTGGCGGCGCTCGCGCTGGTGCTGGCCCTCAACACCGGCGCCCACGGCCCCGTGACGCCGGCGCCGCCGCCGAAGACCGCGGCGCCCGCCCCGCCCCCGCCGTCAGCAACGCCGGCGCCGCCGCCCCCGGCGCGCGCGGCGCCGTCACCAGCACCCGCCCCGGCCGCGCCGCCGCCCGCCCCGACCGCGAATCCCCCGCAGCAGGGTCCCCCGGCCAGCCCCGGCGGCGACGATCACGACGGGGGCGCGTGGCTCCGCCGCCACCTGGATCGATACGGCATACCCGTTCCCTGGCCCTGAACGAGCCCCGCCCGCCCCGCCGGAAGCGCGTAAAATCTTGGCCCAAGGGGAAAATGGGTGGGGACGACCGGCGCGTCAGCTACGCCGGAGGGTGTGAGGACGACGGCTCGAAGCCACCGGCTGGCAAACGACGATGGAGGAGCTTTGGACACGGTACTGGGCGTGTCGATGGCGCCGACGGCAGTCCGGATGGTGCTGGTCGAGGGGCAGGGCGGTGACGGTGCCACCGTCGATGAGGACGACTTCCAGATAAGTGCCGACGACGAGGCGGCGACGATCACCGCGGCCGACCAGGTGGTGTCGGCGATCCTGGGCACCAAGGAAGGCGCCGCCGAGGGCGGTTACCAGTTGGTGTCGACCGGGGTCACTTTCTCCGATCCCGCCGAGGCGGCCGCCCTGCGCGATGCGCTGGCCACCCACAAGATCGAGAACGTCATGCTGGTCTCGGCCTTTTTGGCCGCGGCCGCACTGGCCCAGGCGGTCGGCAACCACACCAACTACGCCCAGACGGCGCTGCTGTATATCGAGCCCGACACCGCCACCCTGGCGGTCGTCGACAGCGCCGACGGGTCGATCACCGACGTTCACCGCCAGGCGTTGCCCGACGACGACGACGCGGCGGTCGCCCAGTTGGTCACGATGGTTTCCAAGGCCGAGGGGCTGGCCCCGCGACCCGACGCGGTGTTCGTCGTCGGGGCCGGCATTGACATCCCGATGATCAAACCGGCGCTGGAGGAGGCGACCACGCTGCCGCTGACCACGCCCGAGGAGCCGGCCACGGCGCTGGCTCGCGGGGCCGCGCTGGCGTCGGCGAGCGCCCCGCTGTTCGCGTCGTCGACCGCGGCGCTGGCCTACGCCCAGGATCCCGGCACCGGCGCGATCGACCCGATGGCAATCGCTCCCGGCTACTTCGAGGCCGGCGGTGACGCGGGCCTGGACAACCTCGCCTACAGCGCCGTCGCCGACGACGACGCCTACACCGGCGCCTACCCGGGTGCCCAGACCGCGGCGACCAATCTGCTCGACGGCGGCTACCGCGATCGCAGGTTCAGGTTGCTGGGAACCGCGCTGGCGGGGATTTTCGTCGTCGGTGTGGCCGCACTGGTCGTGGCCCTGGCGGTCGCCATCCGGCCCCACGCCGATGTCAAACCCGACCCCGGCCACAAACTCGTCGCTCCTACGCATCAGGTGCCCGCACCGGCCGCGCCTAAGGCGCCCGCCCCCGAGGCGCACGCTCCCGCGCCGGCGGCGCCCGCCCCGGCTCCGGCCCCGGCACCTCAGGCTCCCGCCCCGGTGCCGGTCGCCCCCGCACCGGCCGCCCCGGCGCCCGCCCCCGCACCGGTCGCCCCGCCCCCGCTTCCCCCGCCCCCGCCGGTGCAGATCCCGCTTCCGCTACCCCCTTTCCTCGGTGGGCCCGGGCCCGCTCCGCGGGGGCCGTTCGGCGGCGGCGGCGACCACGGCGGATTTCCGGGGGTCCCGCACGGCGGCTTCGGCCACGGCCACGGCGGGTTCGGCATTCCGGGCATCGGTATCCCCGGGCTGTAGCGCGTCTGGCCGGCCGGTGTCAGGTGTCATCTGCCGTTTAACTACCGCTCAGCGAGTCGATGCAGTTAGCTCATCGCGGCCGCCTACACCGGTGTTATGCGATGCACCGTGTTCGGCACCGGCTATCTGGGCGCCACCCATGCGGTCGGGATGGCGGAACTCGGCCACGAGGTCGTGGGGGTCGACATCGACCCGGGCAAGGTCGCCAAGCTCGCCGGCGGCGACATCCCTTTCTACGAGCCCGGCCTGCGGAAGTTGCTGACCGAGAACCTCGCCGCGGGACGGCTGCGGTTCACCACCGACTACGACCTGGCCGCCGACTTCGCCGATGTGCACTTCCTGGGCGTGGGCACGCCGCAGAAGAAGGGCGAGTACGGCGCCGACCTGTGCCACGTCCACGCCGTCATCGACGAACTGGTGCCGCGGCTGACCCGGCCGTCGGTGCTCGTCGGCAAATCGACGGTGCCGGTGGGCACCGCGGCCGAGCTGAGCCGTCGGGCCGCGGCGCTCGCGGAACGCGGGGTCGACGTGGAGATCGCGTGGAATCCGGAGTTCCTGCGCGAAGGCTACGCCGTGCGCGACACCTTGCAACCGGACCGCATCGTGCTCGGCGTGCAGGAAGATTCGACCCGCGCCGAGCCCGCCGTGCGCGAACTGTACGCCCCGCTGCTGGCCGCCGGGATCCCGTTTCTGGTGACCGACCTGCAGACCGCCGAGCTGGTCAAGGTGTCGGCCAACGCTTTCCTGGCGACCAAGATCTCGTTCATCAACGCCATCTCCGAGGTGTGCGAGGCCGCGGGCGCCGACGTCAGCCTGCTGTCCGACGCGCTGGGC
Organism: Mycobacterium sp. TH-M103; assembly: GCF_057473785.1. Taxonomy (NCBI): domain Bacteria; kingdom Bacillati; phylum Actinomycetota; class Actinomycetes; order Mycobacteriales; family Mycobacteriaceae; genus Mycobacterium; species Mycobacterium sp. TH-M103. The sequence goes on along the minus strand of NZ_JBYCLG010000110.1, from coordinate 5,052 downwards.
TACGACCCGCGCATCGGGCGCCAGTTCCTCAACGCCGGCCTGGGTTTCGGCGGCGGCTGCCTGCCCAAGGACATCCGCGCGTTCATGGCCCGCGCCGGCGAGCTCGGCGCCGACCAGGCGCTGACGTTCCTGCGCGAGGTGGACAGCATCAACATGCGCCGCCGCACCCGGATGGTGGAACTGGCCAGCACCGCCTGCGGCGGCTCGCTGCTGGGCGCCAACATCGCCGTCCTCGGGGCGGCGTTCAAGCCTGAGTCCGACGACGTGCGTGACTCGCCCGCGCTCAACGTCGCCGGCCAGCTGCAGCTCAACGGCGCCGCGGTCAACGTCTACGACCCCAAGGCGCTGGACAACGCGCAGCGGCTGTTCCCGACGCTCAACTACGCGGTGTCGGTCGAAGAGGCCTGCGAGCGCGCCGACGCCGTGCTGGTGCTCACCGAGTGGCGGCAGTTCATCGACCTGGACCCCGACGACCTGGCCGACCGGGTGCGGGCCCGGGTCATCGTCGACGGTCGCAGCTGCCTGGACGTCGCCCGCTGGGAGCGGGCGGGCTGGCAGGTCTTCCGGCTGGGGGCGCGGCGACCCTAACGGTCGCTGGTGCCGGCGGTCGCGCCGGCCAGCAGGTCGGTGAGTTCGTCGGCGTAGGCGAGGTGACGGCGCAGGCGCGCCGCGCTGTCGCGGGTCTGCGCCCAGCACTGGGTCAACACGGCGCGGGAGCGTTCGCGTCGCGCGTCGGTCGCCCCGGTGCCGTCGGGGGCGGCGCGCAGCACGTCGAGCGCGTCGAGCAGCTGTTTCATCTCCGCCAGGGAGAACCCGAGCGGCTTCATCCGCCGGATCACCAACAGCCGCTGCACATCGGCCTCGGTGTAGAGCCGGAAGCCGCCCTCCGACCGCGCCGACGGCACGACCAGCCCGACGTCGTGGTAGTGGCGCACGGTGCGCACCGACAGCTCGGTGCGCAGCGCCACCTCGCCGATCCGCATCATCTCAGTCCGCGGCCGCGATCAGCGGCTCCAGCATCAGGTCCGGGTTGTTGCGCAGGAGGGTCTCCATCCACCACTTGTCCGAGAACAGCGCCAGCAGGGCGCCGTCGGTGCGGGTCAGCACCTCGACGCCGCGTTGGGCCTGCAGGAACTGGGCGTCCTCCGGGCGGGTGCGGCGCGCGACGGTGTAGCTGAGGTGCTCGAGCTGGATCGGCGCGCTCAGCTCGCCGCCCATGCGGTGGCTGGCCACCTCGAACTGCATGGGGCCGACGGCGGCCAGCACCGGCGCCTGGTCGCCGCGCAGATCCGAGCGCAGCACCTGGACCACGCCCTCCTGCTCAAGCTGGGCGATACCGCGGCGGAACTGCTTGTGCTTGCTGGTGTCGGAGCCCCGGGCCACGGCGAAGTGCTCGGGGGCGAAGCTCGGGATCGCCGGGTACTCCACTGGCTCGTCGACGTAGAGGGTGTCCCCGGGCCGCAGGGCGGTCGCGTTGACCAGGCCGATCACGTCGCCCGGGTAGGCGGTGTCCAGGCTGGTGCGCTGCTGCCCGAACACCGACTGCGCGTACTTGGTGGTGAACGGCCGCCCGCTGGCGGCGTGGGTGACGACGTCACCGCGGCGGAAGGCGCCCGAGCACACCCGGGCGAAGGCGACCCGGTCGCGGTGGGCCGAGTCCATGCCCGCCTGCACCTTGAAGACCAGGGCGCTGAACGGCGCGTCGAGGGCACGCTGCCGCCCGGCGACGTCGACCGGGGCCTGCGGCGCCGGGGCGTGCTCGATGAGGGCGTCCAGCAGCTGGCTCACCCCGAAGTTGAGGATCGCCGAGGTGAACAGGACCGGCGTGGTCCGGCCCGCCAGGAAGGTCTCCCGGTCGAAGTCGGCGCCGTCGGCGGACAGCAGCGCGCATTCCTCCTGCGCGGTGTCGAAGTCCGCCCCGGTCAGTTCGCGCGCGCGCTCGGCGCGCATCCGCTCCTCCGGCGCGAGTGTGGCCCCGCCGGCGGTGCGGGTGAAGCGCACGAATTCGCCGGTGGCGCGGTCGATGACGCCGTGGAAGTCGCCGGCGATCCCGACCGGCCAGGTCAACGGTGTCGGGCGCAGCCCGATCCGGCGCTCGATCTCGTCGAGCAACTCCAGGGCGTGCCGGCCCGGTCGGTCCCACTTGTTGATCACCGTGATGATCGGGATGCCCCGGTGGCGGCACACCTGGAACAGCTTCAGCGTCTGCGGTTCCAGGCCCTTGGCCGCGTCGATCAGCATCACCGCGCAGTCCACGGCCGACAACACGCGGTAGGTGTCCTCGGAGAAGTCGGCGTGCCCCGGGGTGTCGACCAGGTTCACCACGCATTCGGCACCGTCGCGGTGCTGGTAGGCGAACTGCAGCGCGGTCGACGAGATGGAGATGCCGCGCGCCTTCTCCATGTCCATCCAGTCCGACACCGTCGACTTGCGCCCCGCCTTGCCGTGGACGGCGCCGGCTTCGGCGATCACCCGCGCGTGCAGCATCACGGCCTCGGTGAGCGTGGACTTGCCGGCGTCGGGATGGCTGATCACCGCGAATGTGCGCCGGCGCAGTGCCTCCCCGGCGATTTCCGGGGCGCTCTGCGACGCCACGTCGGGGGCGACCATCGGCACTCCTTGGTTACGGGGACGGGGCGGCATCACCCTACACGCACTCTTACGTCACGGTAGATTTGGGCGATCGGCCTGGATGGTGCGTACCTCGAGGTACCACACCCATTGCTGCACCCCTTCGGTGAGTGCCTCGCGTCGCGTCGCGACCTGCTCGCGCTCGGCGGCGATGCCCTCGCGTTCCTCGGCGATCCGCATGGTTTCGTCGCAGCAAACCACGCGCCGGACCCGGTAGGGGCCAAGCCCCTACCGACGGGCCTTTCGTCGCATCCGTGGCGCGGTAGCCTGGCCGGCGTGGACTATGCCGCCGCCTTCCTCGACGAGAACCGCGCCTTCGCCGAGCTGTTCCGCGGCGGCCGGGACGCCGACGATGTCACCCCGGTGCCGACCTGCCCGGGGTGGACGCTCAAGCAGCTGTTCCGCCACGTCGGGCGGGGCCAGCGCTGGGCGGCCCAGATCGTCAGGGACAAGCTCGACCATCCCCTCGACTTCCGCGCCGTCGAGGACGGCAAGCCGCCACCGGATCCCGCCGACGCGATCTCCTGGCTACAGGGCGGGGCCCGGCGCCTGACCGACGCGGTGGAGCTGACCGGTGCCCAGACGCCGGTGTGGACCTTCCTCGGGCCGCGCCCGGCGAACTGGTGGGTCCGGCGCTGGCTGCACGAGATCGCCGTGCACCGGGCCGACGCGGCGATCGCCGTCAACGCCGAGTTCACGCTGCCCCCCGAGATCGCGGCCGACGGCATCACGGAATTTCTGGAGCGCATCGCGGTCAGGGCCGGCGGGGACGACGCGGAGCTGCCGCTGGAGGATGGTCAGACCCTGCACCTGCACGCCACCGATGCCGGCCTGCGCGACGCCGGCGAGTGGACCATCGCCGTCGAGGACGGCCGGATCGGCTGGTCGCACCAGCACGGCAAGGGCACCGTGGCGTTGCGGGGCGGCGCCACCGAGCTGCTGCTGGCGATGGTGCGCCGGGTATCGCTCGCCGACACGGGCATCGAGCTGTTCGGCGACGACGCCGTGTGGCGGAACTGGCTGAACCGGACCCCTCTCTAGCAACGCAGGGTTTCGGGCAACGGCGCGCGCCGGGCACGGTACCTTGCACCCATGACCACATCGGAGATCGCCACCGTTCTGGCCTGGCATGACGCCCTCAACGCCGCCGACCTCGACACGCTGGTGGCGCTGTCCAGCGACGACATCGACATCGGCGACGCGCACGGGGCCGCGCAGGGCCACGAGGCGCTGCGCCGCTGGGCCGCGTCGCGGAGCGGGACGGCCGAGATCGGCCGCATGTACGTGCACGACGGCGTCGTGGTCGTCGAGCAGAAGTTCTCCGACCCCGACGAGCCCGCCGCGGCGTCGGCGTTCCGGGTGGTCCACGACCACGTCACCGCGGTGTTCCGCCACGAGAGTCTGGCGGCGGCGCTGGCGGCCACCGAACTCACCGAGTCCGACCTCGTCCAGTAGGAGACACGCATGCGGGGAATCATTCTGGCCGGCGGATCCGGCACGCGCCTGCACCCGATCACCCAGGGCATCAGCAAGCAGTTGCTGCCGGTCTACGACAAACCGATGATCTACTACCCGCTGTCCACGCTGATGATGGCCGGGATCCGCGACATCCTGGTGATCACCACCCCGCACGACGCGGCGGGCTTCCAGCGCCTCCTGGGCGACGGCGCGCAGTTCGGCGTCAACCTCAGCTACGTGACCCAGCAGAGCCCCGATGGCCTGGCCCAGGCTTTCGTCCTCGGCGAGAACCACATCGGCAACGATTCGGTGGCTCTGGTGCTGGGGGACAACATCTTCTACGGCCCGGGGCTGGGCACCAGTCTGAGCCGATTCCAATCCCTGGACGGCGGAGCGATTTTCGCCTACTGGGTGGCCAACCCGTCGGCCTACGGCGTCGTCGAATTCAGCGCCGACGGCACGGCGCTGTCGCTGGAGGAGAAGCCCGCCACACCGAAGTCGCAGTACGCGGTCCCCGGTCTGTACTTCTACGACAACGACGTGATCGAGATCGCCAAGGGGCTGAAGAAATCCGACCGCGGTGAGTACGAGATCACCGGCGTCAACCAGATCTACCTGAACCGGGGCCGGCTCACGGTCGAGGTGCTCGCCCGCGGGACGGCGTGGCTCGACACCGGCACCTTCGACTCGTTGCTGGACGCCAGCGACTACGTCCGCACGCTGGAACGGCGGCAGGGCCTCAAGGTCAGCGTGCCCGAGGAAATCGCTTGGACGCAGGGCTGGATCAGCGATACGGAGCTGGAGGAGCGCGCGCGCACGCTGGTCAAGTCCGGGTACGGCGCCTACCTGTTGGGGCTGTTGGAGCGGCGCTGACGCCCGAGGGTTTTGCCAGCACCGCGGCGACCGCCGTCGTCAACGGCACCGACAGCGCCAGCGCGATGCCGCCCACCGCGGCCCGGGCCA
>NZ_JBYCLG010000109.1:0-14579 GCF_057473785.1 Mycobacterium sp. TH-M103 | reverse complement strand
CGGTGCCGCCATCCGTCCAGCCGGGTTGCCGGTCGCGGTGCCGCCTCATCCTGACCTTCGGCGACAGCCTCCCCGTGACCCTGTTCGGCGTCCTCGACGTAGTTCTCGTCGTAGTTCTCGTCGAATTCCTCGTCGACCGTCTCGTCGGCCGTCTCGTCGGCCGTCTCGTCGTCGTCGTAGTCGTCGTAGTCGTAATCCGCGTCGGCAGCCGCGGCGGCCGCGTCACCGTAGTCCTCGGCAGCCTCGGCCAGCGTCATCGCCTCGCGCCGCAACCGGGCCGCGCGGGCACGGGCGCGCGCCGCGGCGGCCACGGCCTCGGCTTCTGCTGCTTCGGCTTCGGCCTCTTCTGCCAGGGCCATCGCCTCGGCCCTCGACGTGGCCTCCGCCGTGGTCTCCGTCGTGGCCTCCGCCGTGGCCTCCGACGCGGCAGAAGCCTCGAACGGTTCGTCCGCCTCAGTCATCGCGCCTGCCGCTCGTCACCATCATTATCGACTGAACTCCGGTATCTCTTACTGTATTGTCCGTTGCTAACATCGAGTCGCCGGCGAACTGCGACGAGGACCGAATAGGCGGATGACCACCCCCACCCAGCGTCTCTCCTCTGCATGTTTTGCGGCGACGATCAATTGCCAAGGAAGGTCCTTCCGGCATCATGACCGCTGTCGACTCTCCCGAAAAGATACTCTTCACCTCCACGACCCAAGCCTTTCTGCAAAAAGAAGCGCCGCTGAGTCGCGTCCGTGAACTGCACGCCGCGGGCATGTCGTTCGACGCTTCCTGGTGGCGGCGCGCCGCCGAACTCGGGTGGACGAGCCTGCTTGTTCCCGAGGACTTGGGCGGTGGCAGCGTCTCCGACAGCGGCCTCGCGGACCTGGCCATGGTCGCCGAGCAACTCGGCAAAACGGTGGCGCCCGGGCCGTTGTATCCGGTCAGTGTCGTGCTGGCCGGCCTCGCCGGGTGCGCCGAACGCCACGCGCATGCCGCCACGATCGACGCGCTGATGTCGGGCGAGTTGGTCGCGTCGTGGGCCGTTGCCGAGCCGGGCCGGGGATGGGCCCCGCTGGACCCGTCGGTGACGGCCGCTGAAACTGGTTCGGACACCGGCTCGGGCTACCGCATCGACGGCACCAAAGACCGCGTCGAGGCCGGCGCCCAGAGCGCCCTGCTGCTGGTGGTGGCGCGGTGCGGTGAGGGGATCCGGCAGTTCCTGGTCCCGACGGACGCGCCGGGGGTCCGTATCGAGCCTCAACAGTCGGTGGACCTGGTCAAGCAGTACGCGCGGGTGCATTTCGACGGTGTCCTGGTGGCAGAGGCCGCGGCCGTGGGCGCCGCGGACGAGAGCACCGCGCTGATCGGCCGGCAGAGCCAGATCGCCCAGGTCCTGCAGTGCGCCGAGGTGGTCGGCGTCCTGCAGACGGTCTTCGACTTCACCGTCCAGTGGGCGCTGGACCGGCACACCTTCGGCCGCCCCCTGGCGTCCTACCAGGCGCTCAAGCACAAGTTCGCCGACATGAAGCTGTGGTTGGAAGCGTGCCGGGCCACCACCGCCGCGGCGGTCGCCGCTGTCGCCGCCCGGGCGCCGACGGCGGGGCTGTCGGCCAGCATCGCCAAGTCCTACGTCGGCGAGATGGCCGGCCAGATTGTTCAGGCGTGCGTGCAGATGCACGGCGGCATCGGCGTCACCTGGGAGCACGACCTACACCTGTATCTGCGGCGAGTCACGTTGTACCGCGCCATGTTCGGGACTCCCGAGGAACACAATCAGCTCGTGTATGCGTGGCACGCGGAGGCCAAGACGGGCCGCGCCGGGCAATGACGCCGACCGAATCGGTCGCGGAGTTCGCCGCGCGCGCCAGGGCGTGGCTGGCACAACACATGCCCACGATCGACCCGGACTGCCCGCCGCCCGCCCCGCGTGACGACGAGCGGGCCTGGGCCAGGGCGCGTGAGCTGCAGGGGCGGCTCTACGAGGGCGGATTCGCCGGCATCTGCTTTCCCCGCGAATACGGCGGCCTGGGGCTGGACTACGAGTACCAGAAGGCCTTCGACGCGGAATCGCTCGGCTACGAGATGCCGCTGATCCTCAACACCCCGACATTCACCATCTGCTGCGCCACGCTGCTCGACACCGGCACCGAGGAGCAGAAGAAGCAGCACATCGCCGCCGCTTTGCGAGGCGACGAGGTGTTGGTGCAGCTGCTGAGCGAACCCAGCGGCGGATCCGATCTGGCCGGTGTCATCACCCGCGCCGAACGCCACGGCGACCGCTGGGTGATCAACGGCGCCAAGACGTGGAGCACCAGCGCCTTCGCCGCCGACTACGGCCTGTGCCTGGCCCGCACCAACTGGGATGTGCCCAAACACGAAGGCCTGACCATGTTCCTGGTGCCCATCGCCCACCCGGGTGTCACGTTGCGGCGCATCACCATGCTCAGCGGTTCCACCGAGTTCTGCGAGGAGTTCCTGGACGGGGTGGACGTCGGTGACGACGCCGTCGTCGGCGCGGTCGACGGCGGCTGGGCGGTCGCGTCGCGGCAGCTGTACCACGAGCGCCGGGCGGTGGGGCAGGGATCGGAGTTCGCCAGCGGCAGCGGCAGCGAGGGGGGCAACGCCAATCCCGTCGACTTCGTCGACCTGGCGGACAAGACCGGCCGGGCCGGCGAGGCGCGCGTGCGGGAAATGGCCGGCCGGGCCCTGGTCCACCGCGCGGTCGCTGAGCAGTTGATCGCGCACGTGTACCGCAGCGTCAGGGACGGCGCGTTGCCGCCGGCGGCCGGAACGCTGATCAGGCTGTTCCATTCCGAAACCGTGACCCTGGATGTGGATACGGCGCTGGCGATCGCGGGGGCCGCGGGCGTCGTGGGGGAGCGCGGCAACGGACTCGAGACCGGGCTGCGCTACCTGTCGCGGCAAACCGTCGCCATCGGCGGCGGCACCACCGAGATGGCCCGCAATGTCATCGGCGAGCGGGTGCTGGGCTTCCCGCGAGAATACGCCGCCGACCGCGGTGTGCCGTTCAACGAAGTCCGCCACGGCCAGTTGCGCTAGCCCCGATCAGATTCGGACTCCTCGGCGAAGACGTTGTCGGCACAGCTGCTGACCGTGGGGATCTGCACGATCGACAACACGTGGTGGGCCGGGCTGCCGGGCGCGGCCACCAGCACGCATTCGCCGCCCTGTCTGCGGGCACGGTCGCGGGCGTCGGCCAGCGCGCTGACGCCCGCCGACCCCAGATGGGTGACCCCGCTGAGATCGATCGTCAAAGATGCTATGCCCGAACGGCTTTCGACGGCGATCCGGCGGTCCAGGATGGATGCCGTCTCCGAGTCGACATCACCGCTGACGACGATGCGGCCGTCGTCGCCGATCACCGAGGTGAATTCGGATTCGGTTGCGTGCTGATGAGGAACCCGGCTGATCAGCGTGTCGGCGAGGAAGTCGGCCGGACGAGACAGGCGGTGCACGACACTGGCGGTCGTCCCGCCGGCGCCGTGGCTGATCTGCGCCTGCGACACCAACGCCTCGGCCATGGCAAGCCCCCGCCCGCGGCCCTTCTCGCCCGCGCGGTAATCCTTCCACGTGCCACGGTCGGACACCGAGGCGTGCAGGTTGCCGTCACCGGCCAGTTCGGCCTCGACGACGATTTCCTTGGGTTCTCCCGGTTCTCCCGGTTCTCCCGGTTCTCCCGGTTCGCCGGAAGCCGCGGCGCCGTAGCCGTGCTCGACGGCGTTCTCCACGAATTCCGAGATCGCGTGCACGACGTCGGATGTCTCGTCGGGGTCGGCGCCGATCTCCGACAACCATGTGCGCAGGCGGGCGCGAACCGCGCGCGCAGTATGCAGGCTGGCGTCCAGCGTCAGCCGCAAGGGCGGCGGCGGCGTGCGCCGCTGGGCGGCGAGCAGCGTGACGTCGTCGGTGTAGCCGGTCGACCGCAGCAGCAACTCGAGCGTCTCCGAGCAGATCCGATCGATCGGCCGTGCGGGGCTGTCGAGGACGAACCCGCTGTGGCCGGCGGCGACACCGGCCGCCAACTCGGCGAACTCGGCGGTGCTGGCGCCCAATGGCCGGCCCGGCCGTTCGATCAGACCGTCGGTGAACAGCAAGATCACATCGCCCACGTCGAGGACCGCGGTGCGCACCGGAAAACCGGTGCCGCTGCCGAAAGGGCCCGCGCCCGAGGGCTCCAGGTACCGCGACTTCGCGTCGGTGGTCACCAACAGCGGTGGCGGGTGACCGGCGGTGCAGTACCGGAACTCCCCGGTGCTGTAGTCGAGGGAGCCGATGCACACCGTGGCCGACTTCGAGCCGGGCACGAACCGGTGGAAGCGGTCGACGGCCTCGAGCGCTTCGGGGATCGTCTGCCCCGCCAAGATCTGCATCCGCAAGGCGGTGCGCAGTTGCGCCATCGCCGCCGCGGCTTCGACGCCGTGGCCCACCACGTCGCCGACGGCAAGAACGAGCCGATCGCCCAGGGGCACCGCCTCGAACCAGTCGCCGCCGGCCGCGGTGTCCTCCGCGGCGACGAGGTACTGGGCGGCGATGTCGGCGCCGGGGACCACGGGTACCGACGGGGCCAGCAGAGCCTGCTGCATGACGATGGCCGAATCACGCGCGTTGCGGTAGCGCTCGGACAGCTCCTCCATCCGCGCCTCGGCGGCCGAGCGGGCCCGCACCCGGTTCGTGACGTCGTCGAACAGCATTTGTACGCCCTCGATCGATCCGTCGACGCCGTGCCGGGCCGTGACGAGGAAGTCGAAGAAGCGTTCGTGGACTCCCGAGCCGTCGAAGTCGGCCTGCAGCCGCCATTCCCTCCCCGACTGCGATTCACCGGTCGTGTACACCCGGTCGAACATCTGGTAGATCTGCTGACTTTCCAGCTCGGGAAAAACCTCGCGCGCGGGCAGGCCGATGGGGTCGAAAGCCGGATGGAATGCGCGGAACGCCGCGTTGACCGCCACGAATCGGTGATCAGGCCCCTCGAGCCCGACCAGCATCACGGGGACGTTTTCGAAGACGCGGCGTACGTTCTCGGCCGCATCAACGGGTCCGTCCCGGTCGTTCTCGGCCACCATATGGCCGTCCCTCCTGCGGAACCTCCCACCGGCCTGGTCGCAAATGGACGCGAAGTCGCCAGGCCCAATGCGTCGACGTATTCGTCAATTATTGACCACCACATTATCAATCGGGGCCCGGCGCCCGGGGCACGGATCCATAACGGCGGCGTGAGGGCTGCCACACCACCGCCGACGCGATGGGCCCGCCGACGCGGTCGGCGGGCCCATTTGGGTGCACGGCCCCAGCCGAGCGACTTCGTCATCTCCTGGCACGCCTTCTCGCAGCAGCGCCGGCACACCTCGGCGAAGACCCGGCGTGCTCGTAGCTGGTTGCCGTGTCCCTCGCAGACGTCTCCGCAGGCCTTGCAGGCGGCCGCGCACGCCGCCGGCATGGAGCGTTCGGGCTGGCGTCGTGGCCGGTGTGGCGCGTCATCACCCGGGCGGTCGCCGCGCAGATGTCGGCGCAGGCTCGTTCAGGCGCTGGCGGGCAACCGAATTCGCGCTGGCGAGACTGACTCGTGGCTAATGTCGATCGACGAGCGCACCGTAGCTGTCGGGACGCCGGGTGCGCAGAAACGGGAAGGCGTCCAGCCAGTCGCGACGTTGGTCGAGGTCGAGGTCGGCGATCAGTATCGCCTCTTCGTCGCGCGGCGCCTGCGCCAGCACCCGGCCGTACGGGTCGGAGATGAACGACGAACCGTAGAACTTGAGCTTGCCCTCGTCGCCGGTGCGGTTCGCCACGACCATGAACAAGCCGTTGGCGATGCCGTTGCCGACGATGACGTGCTGCCACAGCGGTTCGCTGTTGAAGTCGGGGAAGGCGGGCTCCGACCCGATGGCACTGGGGTAGACCACTATTTCGGCGCCATGCAGCGAATAGCTCCGGGCCACTTCCGGGAACCATTCGTCCCAGCAGGTCGGCAGGCCGATCCTTGCGTCGAGCCCCTCGGGTGTGAGCACCGGATACGGGTCCCCGTCGGCAGGGCCGGGGCGAAAGTACGCGGCCTCGCGGTAACACTCGGAGTCGGGGATGTGCATCTTGCGCACGCGGGCGACTAGTTCGCCGGCGGGGGACACCAAAATTGCTGTGTTGTAGCCCAATCCGTCTTCCTTGCCGTCTTCGTTCGCAGCCTTCTCGTACAGCGAAGCCTGCACGAAGACGTCGTTCGTCTGCGCGCATTCGGCGGCGAACGCGAATGTCGGTCCCGCGAGCAGATCTTCGGCGGCACTGACCGGAGGAGACGGCGGGGCGAGGTCGCCCGGATAGCGGATCAGGGTCAACTCGGGCAGGAACACCACGCGGGCGCCGCCGGCGGCGGCCCGCGCGATGCCGTCGCCCAGGACGCTGGTGAGCTCGGCATGGTCGGCACGCCAGCGATGCTGGACCAGTCCGACCCGCAGGGGCGGGCGTTGCGACGGCGTCGTACGCGTCAGCGACTCGGGGGCGTCGGCGGTGAGGGTGATCATTGGCGCACCTCCGCGGGGTCGATCGGGGACGGGCGAATCGATACGGTGTGAGTAGTCATCCGTGAACGAGTACCCGTCCCCCGTTGCCGCAACCGCAGAAGTTGCCCGATGGCCCGGTCCTCGACGCGCGGCCGCGCGCCCCGGTTAACACCTCGCCTTATGCGGGTAACCGCCGTACTTAACTTCTGTCAGGGCGGAGCACACGAGGAGCGGCCGAATGAGCCAGCAGGATGCGATCATCACGGGTTTGCAAGACGTCCTCGGAAAAGAGGAGGGCTTGGCCGAGCTGCTCGAGCAGTCACTGGTCAACGCGCGCAAGTCGGCCGAAGCCGAGTTGAACGCCGACCTTTTCGAGGCGCTGGACTGGCCCGAGGACATTGCTCAGTACGAGGAATACCTGAAAGGCTTCCTCAGGTGGTTGCCGCGCCAGTCCGACGCGACGGCGTGGCGGGGAATGGATCCCGGCCAGCGGCACGCCAAGGAGGTCAGTGACCGGATCTCGCACTTCTTTTTCCTGGTCGACCAGGACGGTGAGCGCGGCGCGCCGCAGGATTCCGGCGCCTTCCGGGACTGGATGACCGAATTCGCCCGGCAGTGGGGCAGTTTCCTGGACACCCCGGAATCGTTCAGTCCGGAGATCCTGCAATCGTTCATCGAGAATGCGCCCGAATACCGGGTCTACGAGTCGCTGGTCGAAGGAAAGCCGAACGAGGCGAGCGGCTGGCTGACGTTCAACCAGTTTTTCGGTCGCCGGCTCAACGGCGGCCTCCGCCCGATCGCCGAGCCCGGAAGCAACACGATCGTCACGTCGCCGGCCGACTGCGTATTCCAGCACGCCTACGACATCGACGGCGACTCCAACATCCCGGCCATCACCATCAAGAACACCCACAAGTACGGCAACATCACGCAGCTGATCGAGGGCAGTCGCTATGCCGAGAGCTTCGCGCGTGGCACCTTCGTCCATTACATGCTGAAGCCGTCGTCGTATCACCGCTTCCATCTGCCCGTGTCGGGGCGGATCGCCGAGTCCTTCCGGAACGCCGGAACGGTCTGCATGCACGTCGGTCTGAAAAACCAGGAGTTCGTGGCCAGCGACAGCGCGACGACCGGCTTCGAGTTCGCCCAGAATCGGGGCGTGGTCACCGTCGACACCGCCGACTCCGACGGGGGCGACATCGGTATCGTCGCGGTCATCCCGGTCGGGATGGCGCACGTGTCCTCGGTGGTGATCACCGCCGCCGAGGACACCCGGATGGCCAAGGGCGAGGAGTTCGGCTACTTCCAGTTCGGCGGCTCGGACATCATCGTCCTCTTCCAGGAGGGGGCCGCTCCGGAGATCGACACCGGCGAGCACTACCGCCTCTACGGCACTCCGATAGCCCGCTGCCGACCCCGCGGGTCCTGACCGGCGGCGTTGCGATGAGCGGCCTACTGCTCGAGCTGTACGACGGGTGGCGGCCCGCGCTTTATGCCGCCGTGAAGGCGGCCGCATTGTTCGCCACCGCCGCAGCGGCTTTCCGGCTCACCCTTCGGCGCACCATGTCCGAGTTGACGCCCTTCGACTGGGTCACGGGTGTCGCGGTCGGCGCCATCATCGGTCGCACCGCCACGGCCGCCGGCACCTCATGGACCACCGGGGTCGCCGCGCTGGTGACCTTGATCGCCGCCCATGATGTCGTCGCTCGCCTGCGTTTTGTCCCCTGGATACGCCGCCTCGTCGACCCGCCCGTGCGCGTCCTGATTCGCGATGGCCAACTGCAGCAAGCGAATCTGCGACGCTGCAGGATCACCCGTTCCGACCTCGACGCCATCCTGCGCGAACACGGTCGCCAAAGTCCCGACGGCGTCAGCCTGGCGGTGTGGGAGTCGCGGGGAGTGGTTTCGGTCCGTGCCGCCACCGAATCGGCAGTCTCGACCGACCCGGGCGAACGTGGCCCCTGAGAGGCGTCGGGTCAGGCGGACACCGGTTTCTTGGAGGCGGACGCCGAAACCTTCATCAGCTTCATCATGTTGCCGCCCATGATCCTCTCGACGTCCTCCTGGCTGAAGTCCTTGAGTTCGTCGACGAAGGAGATCGGGTCCTTGAGCCCTTCGGGGTGCGGCCAGTCGGATCCGAAGACCACACGGTCGGATCCCACCATGTTGACGATCTCGGTGAAGCGGTCCTCCCAGAACGGGCTGACGTACACGCAGCGCTTGAAGGTCGCGATCGGGTCCTCGCTGAATGCCTGCGGCATCTTCTTGTAGACGCTCTTGAGCCCCTTGAACAGGTGGGGGACCCAGTCGGCGCCGTTCTCGATCGACAGGATCCGCAGGTCGGGGTTGCGGGACAGCGCGCCGTGGCAGATCAGCGCGCCGAACGCGTCCTCGACGGGCCGGTGGCCCATGGCCAGGCTGCGGAACGCAGTCGGCTTGAACGGCAGGAATTCGTCGCCGGGCTCCCAGATGTTGAGCAGCTCGGAGTAGCCGCTGTCCGAGGCGTGCATCGAGACGGGGATCTCGGCGCGCACGCATGCCTGCCAGAACGGGTCGAACTCCTCGAGGCCGAAGGAACGGCTGCCGCGGTAGCCGGGCACCGGCGCGGGGCGGACCAGCACGGTGCGGGCGCCGCGCTCGAGGCACCACTCGAGTTCTTCGAGTGCCCGTTCGACGATCGGCAGCGTGATCACCGGGGTGGCGAAGATGCGGTCGGAGTAGTTGAACGACCACTGCTCGTACATCCACTGGTTGAGCGCGTGGATGACGTCGTGGGTCATCTCCGGGTCGTCCTTCATGCGCTCCTCGACCAGGCTGGCCAGTGTCGGGAACATCAGGGCGTAGTCGATGCCGAGTTCGTCCATCACCTCCAGCCGGGCGCCCGGCTCGCGGAAGGCGGGGATGGCCTTCATCGGCTCGCCCAGGATCTCGCGGTAGCTCTTGCCGCCGCTGCCGTTGCGGAAGTACTCCTCCTGGGCGCCGGGGCGCGCCACCACCTCGAACGTCGGGTTGGGGATGTAGTCGCTGATGTGGCCGCGCACGACGATCTTGGTGCGACCGCGAACCTGCACGTAGTCGATGACGTTCTTGCGCTTCTCCGGCAGGAACTTGGTCAGCGCCTCCTGCGGCTCGTACATGTGGTTGTCCGCGTCGAACACGGGGAAGGGAAGCTCGCGAGACGGCATGGCGATCTCCTTGAAGTCAGGGTTCTCATCGTGTGGTAATGACGTTACCACCGTGGCGCAACCGGGTATACCGGGATTTACGCGTCCGCCTGCAGGCCCGCCGTCGGTGTCGCCCCGTTGATGATCGCGAAGTTCACGGTCGCGGTCGCGGCGAGCTCGTCCCCGTCGCCTTGGCCGTCGCCGTAGATGTCGACCTGCATGACCATCGCCCGCCGGCCGGTCCGCAGCATGCGCGGCACCGCCACCGCGGAGCCGCTGCGGATCGGCCGCAGGTAACGCACGAACAGGTCCGCGGTGGTCATCGTGGTGCCCGGCTGCAGGAAATCCAGCCCGAACTGGCCGCCCGCCACGTCCACGAGCGTGGCGATCAGGCCACCCTGCAGGGCGCCGGAGGTGTTGACCACCTGGGGGCTGACCGGCATCGTCATCGCGAACTCGCCGTCGCGGGTCCCGGGCCGCATGCCCACCTGCGCGAACAACTCCCGCAGCGACGGCGCGGCGGGCTCGTCGGCGGCGTCCCGGATGCCCAGGGCGCGGCTGCAGAAGTCATACAGCTGGCCCGCGTCGATCGGAGTTCCGTTCAATTCGGTGCCCAGCCAGTGCAATCGCTGCGCACCCATCACGGTCTGCATCACGATCGCGGCTGCGGCCCCGACATCGAGTCCCGGGTTGAACACTCCCTCGGTGATGCCCTGCCCCACGACGTCGCGGATCAGCTGGTGCAGGGGGGACAGCACGCGGGCGTACTCCCGCGGGCGGGTCTCGGCCAGATTCTGGTTGTAGAGGGTCAGCGCCCGGTTGAGGCTGTCCTGGGTCGTCGACTCCGGCTTCTGGCTGATGCGGTCGAGGACGAGCTTCAGCGCCGCCGTGCTGTCCATCGCGGCGGTTTCGGCACGCCACGTCTGCGCCGATTGCGCGATGGTCCGCTCGAACAGTGCGAGCAGCAGTTCGTCCTTACTGCTGAAATGCTGGTAGAAGGCCCGTAGAGAGGTCCGCGAGCGCGTGACGACCTCCTGCACGGTGAAGTCGGTGCGTCCCGTTTCGCCCAGGATGGCAACGGCCGTCTTGATGAAGCGGTCGCCGCGGGTCACTTCGGCTTCCTCGCCGGGGGCGGTCATGAGTTGCTCGGTCCCCTTCCGTCGCGCGGTGCCTGCGCGTTGAGAATGAGGTTACCGCGCGCGGGGATGGATCCACCCAGAACGGTCCCGCGGGCGTCGGCGGGGGTTGGCTTGGTGCGCTTCTGGTGTACTGCTGGACCGGGGGGCGGCGGTTAGGATTGGCTGGTATTCGCCTGCGGGGTGGAGGTAAGCGGCGATGGTATTTGCGATGGAGCCCTCCGAGGTGGGGGCTGCGGCGGTGACCCAGGCCGGTTTGGCCGAGCAGACGGGTGCGGGTGCGAGCGCCGGCGCGCCGACGTTGTTGGGCGTCGCGCCGATGGGCGCGGATGCCGATTCGGCCGAATTTGCCGCGGCATTGGCCGCAGTGGGTGCGGCGTATGTGGCGACCGCCGCCCAGCATGCGGCCCAGCGCGGACTGTTTTCGGATGCCCAGGCGTTGGCGGGGGAGACCACGGTGGCCAGTGAGGCGATCCGCGCGGCGGCGCTGTCGCTGTAGTCCTGGGGGGTTGTGGTGCCGCACCCGTGGCCGACGTTTAGCCCGGAGGCCAACTACACGGCGTTGATGGCGGGGTCTGGTCCGGCGTCGACGTTGGCCTATTCCGGGACGTTGGGCGCCGAGGCGGCTGTGAAGAGCCGGATTAAGCTAGCCGCCCCGGGCCGCGATCATCGCCGAGCGGTTCACCTTCGTGGCCGCGGTGCGCGGGATCGCGTCGACGAACTCGACGGTCTTGGGCGCCTTGTAGTGGGCCAGCCGGCTCTTGGCGTACTCGATCACCTGCTGCGCGGTCAGCGGCGCGCGGTCGGCCGGCTGCACCACCGCGTGCACGCGGCGTCCCCACTGCGGGTCGGCGAGTCCGATGACCACGACGTCGGCGATGCCGGGGTGGCCCGCGAGCGCCGACTCGACCTCTGCGGGAAAGACATTGGCGCCGCCGGTGACGATCATGTCGACGCGGCGGTCGACGATGTAGAGGTAGCCGTCCTCGTCGAGGTAGCCGATGTCGCCGGCGGAGCGGAAGCCGTCGTCGGTCGACGGCAGCGGCGCCGCCCCGCCCAGATATCGCGAGCCCGCGGCCATCGGGGCGCGCAGGTAGATCTCGCCGTGCTCGCCGGGGCCCAGCGGTGTCCGGCCGGCGTCGAGGATCCGAATTTCCGTCTCCCGGAAGCCCCGTCCGACACTGCCCGGATGGGCGAGCCACTCGTCGCCGCGCAGCGCGGTGAGCCCTAGGTTCTCGGTCATGCCGTAGGCCGACACGATCTGCTCGGGGCTCAGGAGCTCGAACCAGGTGTGCATCAGCGACGGCGGCATCACCGCGGCGCCCTGCAGGATGAACACGACGCTGGACAGGTTACGCTGCCTGACGTCGGGCCGGGCCGCGATGCGTGCCAGCATCGTCGGGGTGGCCGTGAAATTGGTGATGCGAAAGCGCTCGATCACGTCCAATGCCAGTGCCGCGTCGAACTTCTCGAGGATCACCAGATGGTCGCCCGCCAGCAGGAAGAAGAAGGTGGCGAAGCCGTTGGTGTGATACATCGGCGCGGGCACCATGATCGTCTGCGGCTGGGCCACCGGCGTCCAGTTCGACAGGAACGGTTCGCCGTGCTGGGGCGTCCACAGCGACGGCGCCAGGCTGAGGATCACCTTCGGAACGCCCGTCGACCCGCTGCTGCAGATTCCGTTGACGTTGGGGGAGACGACCGGGGGCAAGGGGTTTGCGGATTCGCCGGCAGCGCGTGCGTCCAGTTCCCAGCGGCTCTTCTCGTCGACCACCACGGTCGGCGCGATCACCTCACGCACCCGGTCGCGCTCCCATTCGGGTAGGTCCCAATGCATGGGGACCGGAACCGCGCCGATCTTCCAGCACCCCAGCGCGGCGAGCACCAGGTGCAAAGAATTCGGAACCCCCAGCGCGACAAGCGCACCCGGTCCGGCGCCGCCGGCGGCCAGGGCGCGCCCCCACTGGTTGGCGCGCGCGTCGAGCTCACCGAACGTCAGCGACTCCGCGGTGCCGTCGAGACCGACGACGGTCACCGCCTTCTCGTCGCGCTTCTCCTCGGCCAGCTGCTGCAGTTTGGTTCCGAAGGGGATGCCGTCCGCCAGGGGATTGGGGGCCGCGGCTGGCGCGGTCGGCAAGGCCGAGTCACTCACGCCGTGACCGGCCCGGTGAACAGGGTCTCGAGGTGGCCGTCGCGAACGTCGGGGATCAGGCGCAGCGCCAGGGCCTCGGCGCCCAGCGGCAGCCGGATCAGCGGCTGGGTGTGCCGGTCGAGCACGCTGATGTCGGACTCGTCGCAGAAACCCAGCGCGCCGAGCAACTGGTGCGAGGTGCGCAGTACCTGCCGCGCGGTGTCGGCGGCCTTGAGCCGCAGGACCAGTGCGTCGGCCGAACGCACACGGGGCCCTGGACTTTCGGCGCGGGACACCGTGTACTTCGCGAGTTCCTCGAGACCCCGGACCGCGACCGAGGCGTCCGCGACGGCGAAACTGACCGCCTGGAAGTCGGCCAACGGCTTGCCGAACTGGACCCGGGCGAGGACATGTTCGGTGACGATGTGCAGCGCCTGCTGTAGCGCCCCCAGAATCCGCCATGACCCCAGCACGAGATGAAGGTTAACGTCGGTCGCCGCGACCGCGCCATCGAGTGCGCCCAGCGAAGCCGGCACCAGAAACGGCCCCAGTTTGGCGTGGGTGGGCGCCGCCGGATGGGGTTGGTAGCGGTTGCCGTCGAGGTCGGCGGCGATCCAGCCGCCGGCCAGGTCGCCGTGGTCGATGCGGGGCGCGCCGGGATTGACCAGGGCCAGTCGCGCGCCGTCGATCGCGAGCAGTTCTTCGACGACGGGGTAGGGCAGGGCCGTCGCGCCGGCGGCGCGGCACAACACGGCAGCGGCCAGCAGGTCGTCGGAGGACGATCGCACGTCGAGGTCGAAGGCGCCGACCTCGCTCAGGGCCACCCGCGCCTCGTCCCGAACGCCCCGATCGCTCTCGGCGCGCAGCGCCGCCTGCGGGCCGCCCAGCCGGCCCAGGCGCTTGACCGCAACGGCGGCGAAGTCGCTGATGTCTTCTGGCAGAGCGGTTTTCACCGATGTTCTCCCAACACTTCCCGCGCGACCAGCATTCGCTGGACTTCGATGGTTCCCGACGCGACGGTGGCCGCCTGCGCATAGCGCCAATGGTCTTCGATTGCCCCGTGCAGCGGGGCAGACGATCCGCTGTCCAGGGCCGTCGGGCCGAGCGCGTCGAAGAGCAATTCCGCGACCTGCTGGTCGCAGGTGGTGGTGGCGATGCGCGCGGCGCTGGCCGCCGCGCCCGCCGCCGGGTCATCCTGCAGCGAGACGGCCCGATACGCCAGCAGCCTGGCCACCCGCAGATCGACCAGCGCCCGCACCCAGCGGGCGCGGATCGTCTCGGGCAGCGTGTCCCACTCGTCGCCGAGCCGGGCGCGCAGCCGGTCCAGCAGCGACTCGCAGCGCGCGTACCGCGCGATGCCGACCCGTTCGAACGCCAGCGCTTCGCGCATCACCCGCCAGCCGTCGCCGGGCTCGCCGAGGACGTCCTCGGGAGAGGCCGCGACTTCGTCGAGGAACATCTCGTTGAGATGGTGCGGCCCCAGCATCGACGGGATCGGGCGGACGGTGAAGCCCGGCCGGTCCATCGGAATCAGAAAGAGGCTGAGCCGCTTGGACTTCGGGGCGTCGGGGTGGGTGCAGGCGGCCAGCACGCACCAGGACGCCATCTGCGCGTACGACGTCCACACCTTCTGGCCGGTGATTCGCCA
>NZ_JBYCLG010000108.1:0-4287 GCF_057473785.1 Mycobacterium sp. TH-M103 | reverse complement strand
ACGGCGGCGCGTACGCGGTGATGGGGTCGCGGCAGCTGACCGCCGACTTCAACTTCGCGTGGCCGACCGCGCGCATCGCGGTGATCGGGGCCGACGGTGCCGCGCAGTTGCTGATGAAGCGGTTCCCGGACCCGACCACGCCCGAGGCGCAGCAGATCAAGAAGGACTTCATCGAGGGCTACAACCTGAACATGGCGATCCCCTGGATCGCCGCCGAGCGGGGCTTCATCGACGCGGTCGTCGACCCCCACGACACGCGGCTGCTCATCCGCAAGTCCATGCACCTGCTGCGGGACAAGCAGCTGTGGTGGCGCACCGCGCGCAAGCACGGCCTGATCCCGGTCTAGTCAGTTCACGCGCGCGGCGCCGGCGCCGCGTCGGACAGCGACTGCGTGCCCAGCACGATCGCCAGGGCGAGGCGCTCGGCGTCCGCGGTGCCGGGTTCGGCGGTGTAGATCATGATGCGGATGTCGTCGGCCGCGACGACCAGCGTGTCGCAGTGCAGCGTGATGCGCCCGACGCCGGGGTGGTCGACGACCTTGTGCCGGCCGAAGTCCTGCTGCGGCACCGGGGCGCCGGACTCCCAGAGCTCGGCGAAGCGCGGGCTTGCCGCGGCCAAGTCGCGGATCAGTTGCTTGAGTCGCTGATCGGCCGGATACCGCGCCGCGGTCAACCGCAGGTCGGCGACCAGTCCGGCCTCGAATTCGGCGCGCTGAGCGGGGGTGTGCACGGTGCGGGTTCCGGGCCCGACGAGGTTGCGCCACACGCTGTTTCGCTCGTTGCCCCGCCACGTGGTGGTCGGCCCCATCAGTGCGTCGTACGGCGCATTGGCCAGCAGCAGCGTCCAGGTGGCATCGAAGACCGCGACGGGGGTGTGGGCGAGGCGGTCGAGGATGCGTTGCACGCTCGGCGTCACGTGGGCGGACACCACGCCGAGTCCGGGGGCGGCATGTCCGGCCAGCCGGAAGAGCAGTTCGCGCTCGCCGTCGGAGACCCGTAACGCGCGCGCCAGCGCCTCCACGACCTGGGCCGACGGGGCGGTGGCCCGGCCCTGCTCGAGCCTGTTCAGGTAATCCACCGAGATTCCGGCCAGCCCCGCCAGCTCCTCGCGGCGCAGCCCCGCCGCGCGCCGGCGTCCGCCGACCGGGACACCGACCGCCGCCGGCGGCACCCGGTCGCGCCAGCGCCGCACCGTCCGGCCGAACTCCCCTGACGCCATTCCTTCACTGTGCGCGACGCGCGCGGCGAGCGAAAGCTCTTGTCCTGGCCCTGGCAGTCCTACGACAACGCGACGACTGTCTGGCCATCGGAAACCGGCCCAGACTTGCAGCCATGAACCCCCCCTTGACATCCGGCACCTTGTTGATCACCGGCCCCACCGGCGGCCTGGGAAAGGCCGCGACACTGGCGATCGCGCACCGTCCCGCAGCCGAACGCCCCGACCTGTTGCTGGTCGGCAGGCCCGGCCGCGCCCTGGCCGAGGTCGCCCGCGCGGCCCGGGCGGCCGGTGCGACGACGCAGGAGATCGGCTGCGACCTCGCCCGGCTGTCCGACGTCCGCCTCGCGGGCCGGACAGCCGCGGAGCTGCTGGCGACCGGCGCGGTGCGCCCCCTGCGGGGGCTGGTGGCCAACGCCGGCCTCGCGGTCGCCGACACCCGCACCGCCTCCGCGGACGGATACGAACTGACCTTCGCCGTCAACTATCTCGCGCACGCCCAGCTCATCGGCGACCTGTGGGAGGCATTCGCCGCGCCCGCACGCATCGTGTTGGTCGGCTCGAACACCTACCACCAGAACGTCTTTCGCCGGATGCTGCGTGTCCCGGCGGCGCACTGGGCCGATCCGATCGAGCTGGCGCGGCCGGCCGCGCCCGCGGCGGCACCGAGTTTCGAACAATGCGGAATCGCCTACTCCAACTCCAAACTCGCCGCCATGTACTATGCGCACGAACTGCAGCGCCGCGCACCGGCGGGCATCTCCGTGATCGTGTTCGAGCCGGGATTCATGCCGGGCACCGGGCTGAGCAGAGCGCACGGCACCGCAATGCAACGGATGGGACGGGTCATCGAGCGAATCCCCGGTGTCTCCTCGCCCAGAAAGTCCGGACCGGTGCTCGCCTCGATCGCCCTCGACGACCGCTGGGCGCACCTGCGCGGCGGCGCGTTCGTCGTCAAAGACCAAGAGCGCGAGGTCAAACCGTTCGCGCAGGACCCCCAGCGGGAAGCCCGCCTGTGGGACGCCACCGCCGCGCTGCTGCACGCCGCGGGTGACTAGAGCGATGGTGGCGACCCGCGGCGCCCGGCTCCGCCGCGCTTGCGATCGCCACGCCACTAGCGGCTCAACGCGCCGTCGGCCAACTCGTCGAACCGGTCCAGCGCCTCCTCGGAGCCGGCGTCGATGCCGCGCAGCGGGCCGCGGTCGGCCAGGTAGCGCTGCGCGTACAGCCGGGCGACGAGCGCCTTGCGCTCGTCGCCGCGGGTCTCGCGCTCCCAGGCGGCCTGCTCGGTGAGCAGCGCGGCGGCGTAGACGTCGCCCATGAACTGGGCCAGCGGGAACAGCCGCGCCTCGGCGGTGTCGCGGTCCAGCTTGGCCCAGGCCGTGACGGCCGCGTCGAGGTCCTCGATGCGGCCGGCGACCAGGCGGGCGGTGTCGTCGTCGTCGGACACCGCGACCGCGTCGCGCAGCCGCGCCAGCAGCGTCTCGTGCGCGCTGGTCTGCTCGATGCCGCGGCGCACGTCCAGGCACAGGATGTTGTCGGGGCCCTCCCAGATCGTGTTGACCTGCCCGTCGCGCAAAAGCCTTGCCACCGGCCAGGTCTCGATGTAGCCGTTGCCGCCGTGGATCTCGATGGCGTCCGACGCCGCGGTGATCCCCAGCCGGCACACCTTGAGCTTGGTGACCGGCACCGCGATGCGCTGCCGCGGCCCGGGGCGCCGACGGTGGTTGGTGGCCCCGGTGCCGTCGAACACCAGGGCCAGCGCGGCCTCGACATCGACGGTCATCTCGGCGAGTTTGCGCCGCATCAGCGGCTTGTCGGCCAGTGCCCCGCCGAACGCGTGGCGTTGCCGCGCGTAGCACAGCGACTCGACCAGGGCGCGGCGCGCGTTGGCCAGCCCGAACAGGGCGATGCCCAGCCGCGCTGTGTTGGTCAGCTCCATCATGCGGCCCAGCCCCTTGCCGTCGGACGGGGTCGACGCGTCGCTGGGTTCCCCGGACAGCAGGAACGCCTCGGCGTCGACGAACTCGACTTCGCCGGAGGCCACCGAGCGGGTGCCCAGCTTGTCCTTGAGGCGCCGCACCCGCACCCCGTTGCGCGACCCGTCGCGGCGGGTGCGCAGCACCAGGAAGTTGGCGACGCCCTTCGATGAGTCCGGGGCGCCCTCCGGCTTGGCCAGCACGACGAACGCCTCGCCGGCGCAGTTGGACGCGAACCACTTGAAGCCGTTCAGCAGCCAGGAGTCGCCGTTGCGGGTCGCGGTCGTCTCCAGCGTCCCCAAATCGGAGCCGCCGGTGCGTTCGGTGAGCAGCTGCGCCGTCTCGCCCGCCCACTCGCCGGAGGCGAACTTGGCCAGCACGTGGTCGCGGACGTCGGCCGGCGCGTAAGCCGCCACCAGCGACTGCACCATGCCGCCGCCGGTGCCCAGCGCGCAGCCCATCCCGATGTCGGCCTGGTTGAGCAGGTAGTTGGAGGCGAACAGCGGCAGCGCCGAGCTGATCTTCGCGGCCTTCGCGTCGGAGCGCAGCGCCTGCTGGGCGTCCAACACGGCGCGCTTGGAGCGGGTGAACGACTCGGGCATGACGACCCGGCTGACGTCGTGTCCCCAGCGGTCGTAGCGCTCCAGTCGCGGCGGGTTGCGGTCGGTCTGCTCGGCCCACCGCGCCACCGGGCCGCCCATCAGCTCACCGATGCCGCTCAGGTGCGGCTCCACGACGGCCAACTCGTCGGGCCGCAGGTAGTAGGCCATGGTGGCCTGCAGCGTGGGATCGGTGCGGTACCAGTTGAGGCCGACGGCGCCGCGGTAGTTCTCCGTCCGGTAGCGCTCCGATTTCTCAGGGGTGGAGAAGGGCAGCCGATCCACCGACTCGGGGGCATAGTCGCTCGCGTCGTCGCTCATGACGCGACCGTATTACAGCGCTCAGGCCGAAGCGCGGAGCGGTCGCCTGCGATAGGCGCCCGTTCCTCTTCCCGCGACGCGGCGGGCCAGCGCGCCGGGGTCGAGGATCAGCACGCTCTTGCCGTCCGGGCGGATCCAGCCGCGGGTGGTGAACGTGCGCAGCGCCTTGTTG
>NZ_JBYCLG010000107.1:0-13141 GCF_057473785.1 Mycobacterium sp. TH-M103 | reverse complement strand
GCCGCGACAAGTCGGTGGTGTTCGCGAGCAGCGGCCGCGCCGCCATCACCTACCGGGTCGAGGTCGGGGTCTGCCTGGCCAGCGGCGACCCGATCGGCGACCCCAGAGCCTGGCCGCAGGCCATCGCCGCCTGGTTGAGCCTCTGCAAGACATACGGCTGGGCGCCCGGCGTGATGGGCGCAAGTTCGGAGGGGGCCCAGGCCTTTCGTGAAGCCGGCCTCAACGCGCTGGAGCTGGGCGACGAGGCCATCTTGCGCACCGCTGACTACCGGTTGTCGGGGCCCGACATGCGCGGGGTGCGCCAGGCGGTCACCCGCGCGCGCAGGGCCGGGCTCACGGTGCGCATCCGGCGGCATCGCGACATCTCCGCCGACGAGATGGCCGACACCATCGAACGCGCCAACGCGTGGCGCGACACCTCCTCCGAGCGCGGATTCTCGATGGCGCTCGGCCGGCTCGGCGACCCCTCCGACGGGGACTGCCTATTTGTGGAGGCGCTGGACCGAGGGGGTGACGTCGTCGCGATGCTGTCGCTGGTTCCGTGGGGAACCACCGGTGTGTCGCTGGACCTGATGCGCCGTTCCCCGCAGTCCCCCAACGGAACCATCGAGCTGATGGTCAGCGACCTGGCCCTCAACGGGGAACAGCTCGGCATCACCCGTGTCTCCCTGAACTTCGCGATGTTCCGCGCGGCGTTCGAACAGGGGGCCCAGCTCGGCGCCGGTCCGGTTGCGCGGCTGTGGCGTGGCTTCCTGTTGTTCTTCTCTCGGTGGTGGCAGCTGGAGACTCTGTACCGCTCGAACGTCAAATACCAACCCGAATGGGTCCCCCGCTACGCCTGTTACGAAGACGCCCGACTGATCCCGCGGGTCGGGGTCGCCTCGGCGATGGCCGAGGGTTTCCTGGTGTTGCCGTTCAGCCGGCGCAACGAGACGCATACGGGTCACCACCCCGCCGTGCCGCCTCGGCTCGCGGAGTCGGGGCTGCTGCACCCCGACGGATCGGCGCCCGACGTCAGCGGGCTGCGTCGCGCGGGCGCCGACGCGGAGCGGGCCCGCCTACCCGAGCAGGTGCGGGTGCGACTAGCCAAGCTGAAGGTCCTGCAGCGCAACGGCATCGACGCCTACCCCGTCGGGTCTCCGCCCAGTCACACGATCGCCCAGGCGCTCGACGCGGGCGACCAGGAGACCATCTCGGTGGCGGGGCGGATCCTGCGGGTCCGCGACTACGGCGGGGTGCTGTTCAGCCAGCTGCGTGACTGGTCGGGCGAAATGCAAGTGCTGCTGGACAATTCATGCCTGGGCGGCGGACGGACCGCCGACTTCACCGGCGCCGTCGACCTCGGTGACCTCGTCGAGATGACCGGGCACATGGGCTACAGCAAAAAGGGCACCCGCTCGTTGATCGTGCACGACTGGCGGATGGTCGGAAAGTGCCTGCGGCCGCTGCCCAACAAATGGAAGGGGTTGACCGACCCGGAGGCCCGGGTGCGGACCCGCTATGTCGACCTGGCGGTCAACCCCGAGTCACGCGAGCTGATCAAGGCGCGCAGCAACGTCGTACGTGCCGTGCGGGAAACGTTGTACGCCAAGGGATTCATCGAAGTCGAGACCCCGATCCTGCAGCAGGTCCACGGCGGAGCCACCGCCCGCCCATTCGTCACCCACAGCAACACCTACGACATGGACCTGTTCTTGCGCATCGCGCCGGAGCTCTACCTGAAGCGGCTGTGCGTCGGCGGTGTGGAGCGGGTGTTCGAGCTCGGCCGGGCGTTCCGCAACGAGGGCGTCGACTTCAGCCACAACCCCGAGTTCACGCTGTTGGAGGCATACCAGGCGCACGCCGACTACACGGCGTGGATCGACGGCTGCCGCGAACTCATCCAGAACGCCGCCGAGGCCGCCCACGGCGAGCAGATCGTGATGCGGCCCCGCGGCGGCACCCACGGCGCCGCCCTCGAACCGGTCGACATCTCCGGGGCGTGGCCGGTGCGGACCGTGCACGACGCGGTGTCCGACGCTCTCGGAGAACACATCGGACCCGACACGTCCCTGGCCTCGCTGCGCAAGCTGTGCGACGCCGCGCACATTCCCTACCGACCGCACTGGGATGCCGGCGCGGTGGTGCTCGAACTCTACGAGCACCTCGTCGAGGACCGCACCGAGCAACCGACCTTTTACACAGACTTCCCGACGTCCGTGTCGCCGTTGACCCGGCCGCATCGCAGCCGCGCCGGCGTCGCCGAGCGCTGGGACCTGGTGGCGTGGGGGGTGGAGCTGGGCACCGCCTACAGCGAGCTGACCG
This sequence comes from Mycobacterium sp. TH-M103, assembly GCF_057473785.1. NCBI lineage: Bacteria > Bacillati > Actinomycetota > Actinomycetes > Mycobacteriales > Mycobacteriaceae > Mycobacterium > Mycobacterium sp. TH-M103. The sequence goes on along the minus strand of NZ_JBYCLG010000107.1, from coordinate 10,837 downwards.
ACCCGGTCGAGCAGCGGCGCCGCCTGCAGGAGCAGTCGCTGCTGGCCGCCGGCGGGGACCCCGAGGCGATGCAGCTCGACGAGGACTTTCTGCAGGCCATGGAGTATGCGATGCCGCCGACCGGCGGGATGGGCATGGGCATCGACCGCGTCGTCATGTTGATCACGGGCCGCAGCATCCGCGAGACCCTGCCCTTCCCGCTGGCCAAGCCGCACTAGCGGGGCGGCGACTTCCAACGATTCCACAGCGAACATCGGGTGAACATGTTCCATCGCGGTTGACGATGGCTCACAATGATCCACGTGACAGCGTCCAACCACGCCGCGGCGCAGTTGATGGCAAGTGGGCACACCTCTTTGATGCATGGTTGGGTGCCCCTCACCACCCAGGTCCTCGCCGCCGCGGTCCTGACGCTGGCCGCCGGCCGGCGATCGCGGCGCTGGCGCACGGTGTGGCTGCCGGGGGCGGTACTGCTCGGCGGCGCCGCGGCGTATGCGACACACTGGTACGTCGCCGACCGTGGTCTTTCCAACGACCCAGCGCCGTCGGCGGTATGGGTCTGGATTGCGCTGACCGGGACGGCCACGGCCGTGCTCCTGCTGGGCTGGCGCACCGCGCGCCGCTGGCGACGCGGCGCGGCGCTGGCCGCCGTGCCCTTGTGTCTGCTCAGCGCCGCGCTGGCGGTCAACCTGTGGGCCGGCTACTTCCCCACCGTCGAATCCGCTTGGAACCAAATCGTTTCCGGGCCGCTGCCCGACCAGACCGACCAGGCCACGGTCACCGCGATGGCGGCCAAAGGCACCCGACCTTCGCACGGCAGCGTGCTGCCGGTGACGATCCCCTCGGTCGCATCGCATTTCAAGCACCGCGGTGAGCTGGTCTACCTGCCGCCCGACTGGTTCGCCACCAGCCCGCCGCCCAAGCTGCCGACGGTGATGATGATCGGCGGACAGTTCAACACGCCCGCGGACTGGACGCGTGCGGGCAACGCGGTCAAGACGATCGACGAGTTCGCGGATGCCCATGACGGCAAGGCCCCCGTGCTGGTTTTCGTGGATTCCGGCGGCGCGTTCAACAACGACACCGAGTGCGTCAACGGGGTGCGCGGCAACGCGGCGGACCATCTCACCAAAGACGTTATCCCCTTTATGGTCTCGACGTTCGGTGTCAGCCCCGACCGCTCGCACTGGGGCGTCGCGGGCTGGTCCATGGGCGGCACCTGCGCCGTCGACCTCACGGTGATGCACCCCGAGATGTTCAGCACCTTCGTCGACATCGCCGGCGACCTCACCCCCAACGCCGGCAGCAGGGCGCAGACGATCGCCCGCCTGTTCGGCGGCAACGCCGACGCCTGGGCGGCATTCGACCCCACCACGGTGATCACCCGGCACGGTCCCTACAGCCGCGTAGCCGGGTGGTTCGCGATCTCCTCGGAGGGCCCGTCGACACCGCGCCGTGGCGTGGCGATCACCGACACCGGCGCCATGCGTCTCGCCGGTCGCAACGCCGCGGCCAACCCCACCAACCAGACCGCGGCCGCCTATTCGCTGTGCGCGCTGGGCCGCGCCAACGGGATCGACTGCGCCGTGGTCCCCCAGCCGGGCAGGCACGACTGGTCCTTCGCCGACCGGGCTTTCGCGGCGGCACTGCCCTGGCTGTCCGGGCACATCGGCACCCCCGGCGTGCCGCGGATGCCCTTACCCGGCACCTCCGGTGCCGGCGCGCCCAACGCCCCGGTGGTGGTCCCGGCCCAGCGTTCCAGCGGCGCCCCCAACTAGCCGCCGCGCTCGCATGCCCGACGAACCGGAAGCCACGGCCGACGCCGGCTACGACGACGCCGGTGTGCCCACGTTCGACTCCGTCCGGGACAAGATCGAGGACCGTTACGCGAGATCGCTGGGCGCGGCGGAACTCGACGCCGAGTCACCGGAGGGGCGGTCGGTCGAGGAGCAGTACGCCCGGCGCGCCCGCGCGGCGGCCGAGCGGCTGGCGCAGATCCGCGAGTCGATGCGCGACGGCGACGAACTCAGGCCGTGACCTTGCGCCGTCGGCCGGGCCGCTGCGGGGCGCGGGCCGGAGCGCGGGCGACGACCTCGGCGAGGAACTTGCCGGTGTAGCTTTCCGGGACCGCGGCGACGTCCTCCGGAGTGCCTTGCGCGACAACGGTTCCGCCCTCGGAACCGCCCTCGGGGCCCATGTCGACGATCCAGTCCGACGTCTTGATCACGTCCAGGTTGTGCTCGATGACGATGACGGTGTTGCCCTTGTCGACGAGGCCGTTGATGACGCTGAGCAGCTTGCGGATGTCGTCGAAATGCAGCCCGGTGGTGGGTTCGTCGAGGATGTAGATGGTCCGCCCGGTCGAACGCTTCTGCAGCTCGGCGGCCAGCTTGACGCGCTGCGCCTCCCCGCCGGACAGCGTCGGCGCGGGCTGGCCGAGCCGGACATAACCCAGTCCGACGTCGACAAGCGTGCGCAGGTAGCGGTGGATGCCGCTGATCGGTTCGAAGAACTCCGCGGCTTCCTCGATCGACATGTCCAGCACTTCCGAGATCGTCTTGCCCTTGTAATGCACCTCGAGGGTCTCCCGGTTGTACCGGGCGCCGTGGCACACCTCGCAGGGCACGTACACGTCGGGCAGGAAGTTCATCTCGATCTTGATCGTGCCGTCACCGGTGCAGGCCTCGCAGCGGCCGCCCTTGACGTTGAACGAGAACCGACCGGGCTGGTAGCCGCGCACCTTCGCCTCCGTGGTGGCCGCGAACAGGGTGCGGATCTTGTCGAACACCCCGGTGTAGGTGGCCGGGTTGGAGCGCGGGGTGCGGCCGATCGGCGACTGGTCGACGCGCACCAGCTTGTCGAGGTGATCCAGCCCGGTGACGCGGGTGTGGCGGCCCGGGACCTGCCGGGCGCCGTTGAGCCGGTTGGCCAGCACCGCGGCCAGGATGTCGTTGACCAGGGTGGATTTGCCCGAGCCGGACACACCGGTCACGGCGGTCAGGACACCGAGTGGGAAGTCCACGTCGATGCCGCGCAGGTTGTGCTCGCGGGCGCCGACGACGGTGAGCTGGCGCTTCCGGTCGACGGGACGCCGCAGGGCGGGGATCTCGATGCTCTCCTTGCCCGACAGGTAGGCACCGGTCAGCGACTCCTTGTTGGCCAGCAGCTCGCTGTAGGTCCCGCTGTGCACGATCTGGCCGCCGTGCTCGCCGGCCCGCGGCCCGATGTCGACGACCCAGTCGGCGTGGGCGATGGTGTCCTCGTCGTGCTCGACCACGATCAGTGTGTTCCCAAGATCCCGGAGGCGGGTGAGGGTTTCGATGAGGCGGCGGTTGTCGCGCTGGTGCAGCCCGATGGACGGCTCGTCGAGCACATACAGAACCCCCACCAGGCCGGACCCGATCTGGGTGGCCAGCCGGATGCGTTGCGCCTCACCGCCACTGAGCGTGGCCGCCGCGCGTGACAGCGACAGGTACTCCAGTCCGACGTCGAGCAGAAAGCCCAGCCGCGACTGGATCTCCTTGAGCACCTGCCCGGCGATCGCCTGCTCCCGCGGACCCAGGGTGAGCGCGTTGAGGAAGTCCGAGCAATCCGAGATCGACAGCTCACACACCTCGGCGATGGACTTCTTGCCGCGGTCCCCCGCGGCAAGCGAGACGGCCAGGATCTCCGGCTTGAGGCGGGTGCCCTCACACTCCGGGCAGGGCACGTCGCGCATGAAGCCCTCGTAGCGCTCCTTCATCTGCTCGGACTCCGTCTGGGCCATCTTGCGCTGCAGGAATGCCAGCACGCCCTCGAAGTCGGCGTAGTAGGAGCGGGTTCGGCCGTAGCGATTGCGGTAGCGCACGTGCACCTGATGGTCGGAGCCCTCGAGGATCGCCTTGCGCGCCTTGGCCGGCAGCTTGCGCCACGGCGTGTCGACGTCGAAACCCAGCTCCTCGCCGAGGCCGGCCATCATCCGGGTGAAGTACTCGGCGGTGTGGCCCGCCGACCAGGGCGCGACCGCGCCCTGGGCCAGGGTGCGTTCCGGGTCGGGGATCACCAGGTCCGGGTCGACCTCCTTGCGGATGCCTAGGCCGGAGCATTCGGGGCAGGCGCCGTAGGGCGAGTTGAACGAGAACGATCGCGGTTCCAGGTCGTCGACCGCCAGCGCGTGCCCGTTGGGGCAGGCCAGCTTCTCGGAGAATCGCTGCTCCCGGGGATGGTCGTGTTCATGGGCCCGATCATCGGGGAACTCCAGCACCACGATGCCGTCGGCCAGGTTCAGCGCAGTTTCGACCGAGTCGGTGAGCCGCTGCTTGGCGCTGGCCTTGACGGTGAGGCGGTCCACCACCACCTCGATGTCGTGCTTCTCCTGTTTCTTCAGCTTGGGCGGGTCGGTCAGCGGGTGCACCACGCCGTCGACGCGCACCCGGCTGTAGCCCTGGGCGTTGAGCTTCTCGAACAGGTCGGCGAACTCGCCCTTGCGGGTCCTCACGACCGGGGCCAGCACCAGGAACCGCGTGCCCTCCGGCATCGCCAGGACCTGGTCGACGATTTGCTGCGGGGTCTGGCGGGCGATCCGCTCGCCGCAGACCGGGCAGTGCGGCGTGCCCGCACGCGCATACAGCAGCCGCAGATAGTCGTACACCTCGGTGATCGTCCCGACCGTCGACCGCGGGTTGCGGTTGGTCGACTTCTGGTCGATCGACACCGCCGGGGAAAGGCCCTCGATGAAATCGACGTCCGGCTTGTCCATCTGGCCCAGGAACTGGCGGGCGTAGGCCGACAGCGACTCCACATAGCGGCGCTGCCCCTCGGCGAAGATGGTGTCGAACGCCAGCGACGACTTGCCCGACCCGGACAACCCGGTGAACACGATCAGTGCGTCACGGGGCAGGTCGAGGTCGACGCCGCGCAGGTTGTGCTCGCGGGCGCCCTTGACGATCAGGCGTTCAGCCACACTGCCCCTCTCGGTGAACTCTCCTGTGCCGCAAACGGCGCAGTCCATGCTATGCGCCGGTACCGACACGCAGCGGCGGACCAGTAACGTGACCCACATGAGCACCTTGGACGAACCCAAACAGCCCAAAGAGCCCAGCGACACTTACACCGGTCACGTCGACCCCGGTACCGCCGCCCGCCGCACCCTGCCCGGCGCCACCATTGTGAAGACTTCGGTGGGCCCCATGGACAACAACGCCTACCTGGTGACCTGTTCCGCGACCGGGGAGACCCTGCTGATCGACGCCGCCAACGACGCCGACGCGCTGCTCGGCCTCATTCGCCGCTACGCGCCCAAGATAGCGCTGATCGTGACCACCCATCAGCACTTCGACCACTGGCAGGCGCTCGAGGCGGTGGCCGAGGCGACCGGCGCGCCGACCGCCGCCCACGAGATCGACGCCGAAGCGCTGCCGGTGAAACCGGACCGGTTGCTGGCCGGCGGCGACACCGTGCAGATCGGCGAGCTGACGTTCGACGTCATCCACCTGCGCGGGCACACGCCCGGGTCGATTGCGCTGGCTTTCGACGGCGAGGCGACCGGCGGGGTCACCCAGCTGTTCACCGGTGACTGCCTATTCCCGGGCGGCGTGGGCAAGACGTGGCAGCCCGGGGACTTCACCCAGCTGCTCGAGGACGTCACCACCCGGGTGTTCGACGTGTACGACGACGCCACCGTGGTCTATCCCGGTCACGGCGACGACACGGTGCTGGGCGCCGAACGCCCTCACCTGGGCGAATGGCGCGAACGCGGCTTCTAGAGCCGGTGAGCGGCTACGACGTGGTGTGCACGATCAGCACGTCGACCTTGGCTCGGCGGGACACGTTGGCCGGCACCGATCCCAGCAGCCGTCCCGCGATGGTGCTCAGGCCGACGTTGCCGACGACGAGCAGGTCGGCCTTCTCCTCCTCGGCAAGATTCACCAGGACGTCAACCGGAGCACCGACGATCGGCCGCTCGTCGACGTTCTTGGCGCCGGCCGCGCGTGCCCGCTCCTTGGCGTCGCGCAGGATCGCGTAAATCGGCGCGGTGCCGGACACCTTGTAGCTCTCCGCCCCCAGGGCGTCGGCGGCCCGGGCGTCCTGATGTTGAGGTAAATACGCCGACGCGATGATCAACTTGGCGTCGGCCCCGGCGAGTTGCGCCGCCCGGTCCACCGCGCGCATCGACGAGTCCGAGCCGTCGGTTCCTACCACCACGACCTGATAGGCGCCCATTTACCCTCCCATTCCCGGTTGGTCAGCCAACGAATGACAGTATCGCGTTTGCCCATTCCACAGGGAAAAGATTCCCGTCTCAGCGTGGCGTGGCGTGACCAGCGTTTGCGGGCCCGTGCCGGGCCGACTGACAATCTTCCATGACGACAAATCGTGAAATGTTCATCCCGGGTGCGGGAAGCCTTGGGTTACCAGTCTTTTCGCCAATTCCGACGGTTGCGGCGGAGGAGCGGCGGCGGTACCCCGCCGCGCGCGGTGACCAGGCCGTCCGGAGCGCCCTAGAGTGAGAAGCGTCATGTCCATGCACACCCTTGAGCAGCGGGTTCCGGAGTCCCCCGAGGCCGCGGGGGCCCCGGCGGGCGCCCCGCCGCGCAGCAGGTTGCTCGACCCGTGGGCCGTCGCCGCGCTGGCCGCCGTCGTCAGCGCGGCCTGGGCGTGCCGGCCTTCGCTGTGGTTCGACGAGGGGGCGACGATCTCGGCGGCGGCCAACCGCACGCTGCCCGAGTTGTGGCGGCTGCTGGGCCACATCGATGCCGTGCACGGCCTGTACTACCTGGTGATGCATGGCTGGTTCGCGATCTTCCCGCCGACGGAGTTCTGGTCGCGGCTGCCCAGCGCGCTGGCAGTCGGCGCCGCCGCCGCCGGCGTCACGGTGTTCACCCGGCAGTTCACGACGCGGGTGACCGCGGTGTGTGCGGGTGTCGTGTTCGCCATCCTGCCGCGCATCACCTGGGCGGGCATGGAAGCACGCTCCTACGCCTTCGCCGTCGCGGCGGCCATCTGGCTGACGGTATTGCTGGTCGCCGCCGTCCGGAGCAACCGGGCGCGTCTGTGGGCGGGGTACGCGCTGGGCCTGGCGCTGTCGATCCTGCTGAGCCTCAACCTGGTCCTGCTCGTGACGGTGCACGCCATCGCGCTGGCGTTGTTGGCTCCCAAGGGGGCCCGCAAGTCGCCCGTGATTCGGTGGGCGATCGCCACGACCGTCGCGGTGGGCGCGATTACACCCTTCCTGATGTTCGCCCACGGCCAGGTCTTCCAGGTCAACTGGATCTTCCCGGTCAGCTGGCACTACGCCTTCGACATCGTCCTGCGGCAGTACTTCGACCACAGCGTCCCCTTCGCCGTCCTCACCGCCGTGCTGATCGTCGCGGCGATCGCAGCCCGGTGGCGCGGCGCGCCGGCCCCGGCGGGCCAGACCCGCGGACTGCTGTTGCTGTGCGCGGCGTGGGTCGTCATCCCGACCGGGCTCGTCGTCGTGTACTCGGCCGTCGTCGAACCGATCTACTTCCCGCGCTACCTGATCCTCACCACGCCCGCGGTGGCCGTCATCATGGCGGTCTGCATCGTCACGATCGCGCGCGAGCCGTGGCCGATCGCCGGGGTGGTGCTGCTTTTCGCCGTCGCCGCGGTGCCGAACTACCTGTTCATCCAGCGCTGGCCGTACGCAAAAGAAGGCTGGGACTACAGCCAGGTGGCCGATCTGATCGGCTCCCATGCCGCACCCGGGGACTGCCTGATGGTGGACAACACCGTGGGTTGGCGGCCCGGGCCGGTCCGCGCCCTGCTCTCCACCCGGCCGGGGGCATTCCGGTCGCTGATCGACCTCGAGCGCGGTGCGTACGGGCCCAAGGTGGGCTGGCTGTGGGACGGGCACATCGCGGTGTGGCTTACGACGGCCAAGATCAACAACTGCTCCACGATCTGGACCATCACCAACAAGGACGGTTCACTGCCGGACCACCAGGCCGGGCCCTCGTTACCACCGGGGGCGTTCGGGCATGCCCCGGCGTATCGCTTCCCGGCCTACCTCGGGTTCCACATCGTCGAGCGCTGGCAGTTCCACTACTCGCAGGTGGTCAAGTCGACCCGCTGACCTGCTGTCCCCGCGAGCGTGCGTGTTTGTGCGGGGACACGCCGGTGCGGCTGACATTGTGCGCACGCTCGGCCACGGTGTCGGTCAGGCCGCGCGCCGGGAGGCCCGATACCCGGAGATGACGCCCGCGGCGCTGAGCACGGTGAAGACCGTGAACAGCCACCGGGCGGCCACCACGCCGCCGCCGTGGGCGGTGTTGACGACCACGCCGGCCAGGCTTGCGCCGAACGCCGCGGCGACCAGCTGCACCGTGTTGATCGCGGCCGCGGCCGCGCCGCTCTCGGCCGGGTCGTCGACGGATTCCATCGCACGCACCGAAAGATGTGGCCAGGCCATCCCAATCCCGATCCCGGCGACGAGCAACCCCACCGCCCACGACGCGGCGATGCCAGCCGAGGCGTCGGCGCGCTGGGTGAGCGCACCCAGCGCCAGGCCCGAGGCCACCACCATGGGTGCGGCCACGATCACGCGCCCGATCACCCGCGGATCGTCCAGGGAGGCGCTGACGATCTCGCTGACCGTCCAACCGAACGCCAGCGCCGCTCCCAGGAACCCGGCCACCACCGGCCTCAAATGCGCCAGTTGCTGACCGAACAGCGGCACGTAGGTGTTCACCATCGCGGCGCCCATCAGCCCCGCCATCGCCAGGTACACCCACTTCAACGGCCCGGGACCGAACACGCTGGGCGGCAGCACTGCTGCATGCGCCCGCCGGTCGACGACCACGAAGCGGACGGACAGCCCCACGCCCGCCACGAGCAGGGCCGCGGTCGCACCGACGTCACGGGGGATCTGCGCGACGCTGACCGCCAGCGCGGCCACCCCCAGGATCAGCAGCGACAACACCGGCACCTTCAGCACCGGCGTCGCCGCGACGCGGTCCGCGCGTGACGCGGCCAGCGCCGCCGGAACCAGCGCGGCCATGAGTGCGCTCAGCACAGCCATCGCGACGAAAGCCCACCGCCACAGGCCGAACTGGGCGAAGAGGCCACCGGTGGCGGGACCGACGACGGTGGCGACGCCCCACATCGCCGACACCAGCGCAGAACCGCGGGTCCACAACGCCCGCGGCAGCGCCGCGTTGATGACCGCATAGCCAAGCCCTGCCAGCAGCCCACCGGCCACCCCTTGCAGGGCGCGTCCGGCGATCAGCACCGCCATGTCGGGGGCCGCCGCGCACACCAGGCTGGCGACGGCGAAGACGCCCAGCCCGGACAGGTACGACGACCGCGGGCCGGCCCGCAGCAGGATCGGGTTGACCATGGTGGCGGCGACCACCGACCCGACCAGGTAGAGCGTCGTCACCCATGCGTAGAGGCGGGCGCCGCCGATCTCGGCGACGGTGTTCGGCAGCAGGCTGCTGGTGAGGAACTCGTTGGTGGCGTAGAGCGCGACGCCGCCGGCCAGCACGAGCGAGGTCCGCAGATACCTGCCGCGCAGCAGGTCCCGCCACTTGCCCGCGACTTCCGCCGTCTCGGTCACTTGAGACCGGCGGCGTCCATCCCCCGCAGCTCCTTCTTCAGGTCGGCGATCTCGTCGCGGAACCGGGCGGCCAGCTCGAACTGCAGATCGCGCGCGGCGGCCATCATCTGGGCGGTGAGGTCCTTGATCAGGTCGGCCAGCTCGGCGCGCGGCATGCCGGCAGTGTCGCGGCCCTCGAAGACGCCGGCGCTGACGGCGCGGCCGGGCTCGCCCTGGGCGCGCCGCCCGCGGGAGGAGTTGCGGCCGGATCCCCCTATTTGGACGCCATCGGTGGCATCAGTGTCAGCCGCCTCGCGGTAGACCTGGTCGAGGATGTCGGCGATCTTCTTGCGCAGCGGTTGGGGGTCGATGCCGTGGGCCTCGTTGTAGGCGATCTGCTTGGCCCGGCGCCGTTCGGTCTCGTCGATGGCCTCCTTCATCGACTCGGTGATCGTGTCGGCGTACATGTGCACCTCCCCGGAGACGTTGCGGGCGGCGCGGCCGATCGTCTGGATCAGGCTGCGCGACGACCGCAGGAACCCCTCCTTGTCGGCGTCGAGGATGGCCACCAGCGACACCTCGGGCAGGTCGAGACCCTCCCGCAGCAGGTTGATGCCGACCAGCACGTCGTACTCACCGAGCCGCAGCTGGCGCAGCAGTTCGACGCGGCGCAGCGTGTCCACCTCGGAGTGCAGGTAGCGCACCCGGATGCCCATCTCGAGCAGGTAGTCGGTGAGGTCCTCGGCCATCTTCTTGGTCAGGGTCGTCACCAGCACCCGCTGGTCGGCGTCGGTGCGCTTGCGGATCTCGCCGATCAGGTCGTCGATCTGGCCCTTGGTGGGCTTGACCACGACCTTGGGGTCCACCAGGCCGGTGGGGCGGATCACCTGCTCGACGAACTCGCCGCCGGACTGACTCAGCTCGTAGGGTCCGGGCGTGGCCGACAGGTACACCGTCTGCCCGATCCGGTCGGCGAACTCCTCCCAGGTCAGCGGGCGGTTGTCGACCGCCGAGGGCAGCCGGAACCCGTATTCCACCAGGTTGCGCTTGCGGGACATGTCGCCCTCGTACATGCCTCCGATCTGCGGCACGGTCACGTGCGACTCGTCGATGACGAGCAGGAAGTCCTCCGGGAAGTAGTCCAGCAGCGTCGCCGGCGCCGAACCCGCCGGCCGGCCGTCGATGTGGCGGGAGTAGTTCTCGATGCCGGAGCAGAAACCGACCTGGCGCATCATCTCGATGTCGTAGTTGGTGCGCATCCGCAGCCGCTGGGCCTCCAGCAGCTTGCCCTGCCCTTCCAGC
>NZ_JBYCLG010000106.1:0-16915 GCF_057473785.1 Mycobacterium sp. TH-M103 | reverse complement strand
CCGCTCCAGCCCGCACCGGCGATGTTCATCGACGACGCCCACATCTTGCGAGCCTCGTCCTCCACCGTCTGCGCGTGCACCTCAAAACGACCCGCCATCGCCCGCATCGCATGCGGATCCGTCATAAACCGAGTGGCCATCACTCAGCTCCTTTCACATATTCGATTCCTGTCACGTACTGCCACACCCTTTATGCGGCAGCTAAACCAATTCCGACCTGCACCCCTATCCGATCCCGACTCGCGAAATCACGCTGGGCCGCGCCTGCGCCGCATTGGGACTGGCCCCGCCGCGTCCGAACATCCCGCCGGGCATCCCGCCGGCGGCGCCCATGCCACCCATCGGCATCGGCATGAACGGCATGCCGCCTCCCCCGGTGGGCCCGCCGACCGCACCGACGGGCACTGCGCCCACACCCGACATCGCGGCGCTGACCATGCGGGCCGGCGACGACCCCTGCCACGTCGGGGGCACCGACATCGCCCCCACCAGCCGGGCCTTGCCCAGCCCCGCCGACGCCGCGCCCAGGCCATCCGCCCCCGCGCCGCCGCCCAGGCCCTTGGGGGCCACGTCGCCGACGAACTTGGGTGCGTCCGCCAGCGGTGTGGTCGCACTGGCCAGACCGGCAGCCGGGTGCATCCCGGCCTGCAACGCCATCATCAGCGGCGACATCATCATGCTCGCCGGATACATCGCCATCGGGGCCATCTGCATGATCGACTGAAGCGGCAACTGGGACGCCACCGCCGTCACCGACGTCACCGCGGGCGCCATCGCCGCCTCCACCGGGGCCAGCAATGCGGCGCCCGCCGACGACGCCAACGCCGCGATCGGCGTCGACAGCAAGCTCCCGAGGCCCGCGAAACTCAGCGGCGGCAGGGCGAACGCCGGCAACGATGCCGCCGCCGCGGTCGCCGCGCCGTGGTAGCCGAACATGGCGGCCACGTCCTGCGCCCACATCTCCACGTACTGGAACTCGGTCTCAAAGATTGCGGGCGTGTTCTGCCCCAGGAAGTTCGTCGCAACCAGCGCCGTGAGCTGTGCCCGATTCGCGGCCACCGCCGCCGGAGCCACCGTCGCCGACCGCGCCGTCTCGTAAGCCGTAGCGGAGGCCGCCGCCTGAGCGGCCGCCGCTTCGGCCTGGCCCGCGGCGGCGCTCAGCCACCCCACATACGGTGCCGCCGCCGCGGCCATCGAGACCGACGCGGGACCCAGCCAGCCCCCGCCAGTCAGCCCAGAAACCACCGACTGGAACGACGACGCCGCACCCGACAGCTCCGAGGCCAAGCCGCCCCAAGCCGCCGCGGCCGTGAACAGGGGCCCAGACCCCGCTCCGGAAAACATCATTGCCGAGTTGATCTCCGGCGGCAACCACGGAAACGCCAGTGACATCACAACTCCCACCCAGCCGGCCGCGTCAAAAGGCCAGACCAATACGGATCCGAACCATCAACAAAAGCCACTCCCGGATCGTAAAGCACCAAGTGCGAATAAGCTCCACTTCCACCTAAACTTGAATCGGTCCGAAAATGTAATAATTGGAGCCGAATCAAAAATACGAAACTGGAACCGGTCAAAAGACGGTTGCGCTCGGCGGATCCCCCGCACGGGTCGTCTCCGCGCCGACCATCCCGGTCGCCGGAGACGAGCTGTACCTCTCGAGTATCGCACCCGCGTCCGGACCGGACAATGACGACGATAATGCGGGTGGATCATCGATGGAATTCAGACACATATACGGAAACGGGTCGACCGAGAAATTCCGAGAATTCCGAGCACAGCTGCTACTGATGACAAAATATGTTGACAAAATAACTTCGTCCGAATCGGCGATCACGCCGTTCGACGGGACCGACCGTGCCGGAATTCGCTAGCAACCCCTGAGCCGCGGCGCCAGGTAATTGGCGACGCCGTCCATCGCCACCCGCTCCTGGGTCATCGCATCACGCTCGCGCACGGTGACGGCGTTGTCCTCGAGCGAGTCGAAATCCACCGTCACGCAGAACGGTGTCCCCACCTCGTCCTGGCGGCGGTAGCGCCGCCCGATCGCGCCCGCGTCGTCGAAGTCGACGTTCCAGCATTTCCGCAACTCGGCCGCCAGGGCGGCGGCCTTGGGGCTCAAGTCGGCGTGCCTGGACAGCGGCAACACCGCGACCTTGACCGGCGCCAATCGCGGATCCAGCCGAAGCACCGTGCGCTTGTCCATCCCGCCCTTCGCATTCGGGGCCTCGTCCTCGCTGTAGGCGTCGACCAGGAACGCCATGAACGACCGGGTCAGGCCCGCCGCCGGTTCGATGACATACGGCGTGTACCGGGTGTCGGTGGCCTGGTCGTAGAAGGACAGGTCCACGCCGGAATGTTTCGCGTGCGTGGACAAGTCGAAGTCGGTGCGGTTGGCGATACCTTCCAGCTCGCCCCAGGCATTCCCGGCGAAACCGAATTTGTACTCGATATCGACGGTGCGGTCCGAGTAGTGCGACAGCTTTTCGGCGGGGTGTTCGAACAATCGCAGGTTCTGCGGATCGATGCCGAGGTCGACGTACCACTGCAGCCGGGTATCGATCCAATACTGATGCCAGTCCTTCGCGGTCTGCGGCTCGACAAAGAACTCCATCTCCATCTGCTCGAACTCGCGGGTGCGGAAGATGAAGTTGCCCGGGGTGATCTCGTTGCGGAAGCTCTTGCCGATCTGGCCGATGCCGAACGGCGGCTTCTTGCGGGCCGTCGTGACGACGTTGGCGAAGTTGATGAAGATGCCCTGGGCGGTTTCGGGGCGCAGGTAGTGCAGCCCCTCCTCGGTTTCGATCGGACCGAGATGGGTCTTGAGCATCATGTTGAACTCGCGCGGTTCGGTCCACTGGCCCTTGGTGCCGCAGTTGGGGCAGACGATCTCGCTCATCGGTACCGAATCGGGGTCGGCGATGCCCTTCTTCGCCGCGTACGCCTCCTGCATGTGGTCCTGACGATGCCGGTGGTGGCAGCTCAGGCATTCGACCAGCGGGTCGTGGAATACCTCGACATGTCCGGAGGCCACCCATACCTGCCGGGGCAAGATGATCGACGAATCGATGCCCACGACGTCGTCGCGGCCGGTGATCACCGAATGCCACCACTGCCGCTTGATGTTCTCTTTGAGTTCCACCCCCAGGGGCCCGTAGTCCCACGCCGACCTGGTACCGCCGTAGATCTCTCCGGAGGGGTACACGAAACCCCGCCGCTTGGCCAGGTTCACTACGGTGTCGATGACGGACGCCACGGGGTGGTGCGCTCCCTTCCCAGATCGACCGATAGATGCGACGACGGTTCGCCGCACGCAAATCTCCGTCATGGTACCGATGAGCGCCGGGGTCTTTGACATGCGTCATCATGCATGTGAGAGTGGAAAGCAACCGCTGGACGAAGCCCGCGGTCGACCGTCCGAAACCCGGCACTCTCGAGGTGATCACTCCCCCATGGCGATGTCCTCCCGCACGCCGACGGCCACCGCCGGCGACATGGGAGCGGACCTGGGCCTGGCCGCCCACGAGCACGACCCGGCCGGCCCGGGCGGGCACGCCGCGTATGCGGGGTACCCCGTACCGCCCCCCAGGGAGATTCTCGACGCCGCCGGCGAACTGCTGCGCGCGCTGGCCGCACCGGTGCGCATCGCCATCGTGCTGCAATTGCGCGAATCTCAGCGCTGCGTCCACGAACTGGTCGACGCGCTGGGCGTGCCACAGCCGCTGGTGAGCCAGCACCTGAAGATCCTCAAGGCGGCGGGCGTGGTGACCGGCGAGCGCTCGGGCCGCGAAGTGATGTACCGCCTCGCCGACCACCACCTGGCGCACATCGTCGTCGACGCCGTTGCCCATGCCGGCGAGGACACATGACCGGACCCAGTGTCCGCTCCACCCGGCAACGGGCGGCCATCTCCACCCTGCTGGAGACCCTCGACGAATTCCGCTCGGCCCAGGAACTGCACGACGAGCTACGGCGCCGCGGCGACAACATCGGGCTGACCACCGTCTACCGGACGCTGCAGTCCATGGCGGCGGCGGGGATGGTCGACACGCTGCGCACCGACACCGGGGAGTCCGTCTACCGCAGGTGCTCGGAGCACCATCACCACCATCTGGTGTGCCGCAACTGCGGCTCCACCATCGAGGTCGCCGACCACGAGGTCGAGGAATGGGCCGCCGAGGTGGCGGCCAAACACGGCTTCTCCGACGTCAGCCACACCATCGAGATCTTCGGTTTGTGCTCGGAGTGCAGGCCCTAGCGCCGTCACGAGGTCAGCGCGCGGTGCATCTCGGCGCCGGTGTCCAACACCAGCAGGACCAGGGTGCGCAGGGCCTCGTCGGCCAGGCCGGCACCCGGAAAGTTGTACCGCATGATCACGTCTGCGCTCTTGGCCGTGCCCTTGCCGGAATTGCGCTGCACCGCTTTGGCGTTGACCTTCTCCACGAGCGTCACGCTGCCGAAGTTGCTGTCGCGTGCCTGCCGGGCCACCTGGTCGGCGATCTTCTTGGTCAGCGGCAGGTCCCACGCCAGGACCTGGGTGAGCGACACCAGGTCCAGACCCTCGGCGATGTTGACCACCCGCAGCGACGCGATCGTGCCGTCGTGGCGGATCGTCAGCGCACCGTCGGGCTCCTCGTCGACGGGCACGACGCCGACCAGGACGGAGGCCAGACGCTCCTGCAGTGACGGCACTAAGCACTCCCGAATCGTCGGTTGCGGGAAGCATATTCCTCGCAAGCTGCCCACAGGTCGCGGCGGTCGTAGTCGGGCCACAGCTTGTCCTGGAAGATGTACTCGGCGTAGGCCGCCTGCCACAGCATGAAGTTGCTGGACCGCTGCTCCCCCGACGTCCGCAGGAACAGGTCGACGTCGGGGATGTCGGGCCGCTGCAGGTGGCGGGCGATCGTGGACTCGGTGATCCGGTCCGGGTTCAGCCGGCCCGCGGCGGCCTCGCGGGCGATCTCCCTTGTGGCTTCAGCGATTTCGGTGCGGCCACCGTAGTTCACGCAGTAGTTGACGGTGATCACGTCGTTGCCGTCCGTCATCGCCTCGGCGATCGCCAGCTCGTTGATGACGCTGCGCCACAACCGCGGCCGCGAGCCCACCCACCGGATCCGGACGCCCATCTCGTTGAGGCTCTCGCGGCGCCGCCGCACCACATCGCGGTTGAAACCCATCAGGAACCGGACCTCTTCGGGCGAGCGCTTCCAGTTCTCGGTGGAAAAGGCGTAGAGGCTGAGCCACTTGATACCGAGTTCGATTGCCCCGCAAGCGATGTCGATCACCACCGCCTCGCCCATCTTGTGGCCTTCGGTGCGGCGCAGCCCGCGCTGGGTGGCCCAGCGGCCGTTGCCGTCCATCACGATGGCGACGTGGTTGGGCAGGCGGTCGGCCGGTATGCGCGGCGCGGCCGCCTTGGAAATGTGCTGGGGCGGCCTGCGCGGGCCGCCGCCGGGTGCGGGCGGCAACTCGGGGAACTCGACGGGCCACGTGGAGGTGTCGGGAAAGACCGGGTAGTCGTCGGGCGCGGGCGGCAGCTGCGGGAAGTCGGCCGGGACCGGCCCGCGGCCGGTCTTCTTAGCCACAGGCCATGTCCTGCCGGGTGAGTGCCGCGCGCAGGTCGGCGACAGTGCGGTCGGCGCGGTAGGTCCGTTCGACCAGCGGCAGCGTTTTGAGCTGCCGCTCCAGATGCCATTGCAGGTGCGCGGCCACCAGTCCGCTGACGTGGCTGCGGTGCGACTGCGGCGCCACCTGGGCGGCCTCCCAGTCACCGTCGTGCAACGCACACATCAGGTCCAGCACCCCCGGTGGCGGGGTGGTGGAACCGGCCGGGCGGCAGTGCGGGCAGACGCTGCCCCCGGCGGCGATGTGAAACGCCCGGTGCGGCCCGGGCGTGGCGCACCGGGCGCACTCGTTGAGCGCCGGCGCCCATCCGGCGATGCCCATGGCACGCAGCAGGTAGGCGTCCAGCAGCAGGTCGCGGGGGCGGTGCCCGTCGGCCACCGCCCGCAGCGCGCTCACCGTGAGCCGATGCAGGGCCGGGACGGGTGCCCGCTCCTCGCCGGCGAGGCGTTCGGCGGTTTCCAGCATCGCGCACCCGCAGGTGTACCGGCCGTAGTCGTTGACGATGTCGGTGGCGAACGAGTCGATCGAAACCACCTGGGTCACGATGTCCAGGTTCCGGCCCGGGTGCAGTTGGACGTCGATGTGCGCGAAGGGCTCCAGCCGCGCACCGAATTTGCTGCGGGTGCGGCGCACGCCCTTGGCCACCGCGCGGACCAGTCCATGCTCGCGGGTCAGCAGAGTGACGATCCGGTCAGCCTCGCCGAGCTTGTGCTGGCGCAGTACAACCGCCCGGTCTCGATACAGCCGCATTACAACAGTTTTGCACCCCACCGCGACATCGCGGGTATCCGCGCCGATAGTCTCGTACCCCGTGGTTGGCGCTCGTGAGTACACTTCCGGATCCGTTCCCGGTTCCGGCAGCCAGCGCCTGCCCACGCTGACTGACCTGCTCTATCAGCTCGCCAGCCGCTCGGTGACGTCGGACACATTGGTGCGCCGTTCCCTGCACGCCATCAACCTCAGCCAGTCCACGCTGAACGCCTTCCGGGTGGTTCTCACCGAGTCGGCGCTGGCCGACGCGGCCGAGGCCGACCGCCGCCGGGCCGCCGGCGACACCGCCCCGCTGCTCGGCGTCCCGATCGCGGTCAAGGACGACGTCGACGTTGCTGGAGTGCCCACCGCGTACGGGACCGACGGCTATGTCAGTCCCGCCACCCAGGACGCCGAGGTGGTTCGGCGCCTGAAGGCCGCCGGCGCGGTGATCGTCGGCAAGACCAACACCTGCGAACTGGGCCAATGGCCGTTCACCAGCGGGCCCGGCTTCGGGCACACCCGCAACCCATGGTCGCGGCGGCACACCCCGGGCGGGTCTTCGGGCGGCAGCGCGGCCGCGGTCGCCGCGGGCCTGGTCACCGCCGCCATCGGCTCCGACGGCGCCGGCAGCATCCGCATCCCGGCCGCGTGGACGCACCTGGTGGGCATCAAGCCCCAGCGGGGCCGCATCTCCACCTGGCCGCTGCCGGAGGCGTTCAACGGCATCACGGTCAACGGCGTGCTGGCCCGCACCGTGGCCGATGCGGCCCTGGTCCTCGACGCCGCATCCGGCAACGTCGAAGCCGAGCGGCACCGGCCGCGCCCGGTCCGGGTTTCCGACTACGTCGGCAAAGCGCCCGGCCCGCTGACCATCGCGCTGTCAACCCGCTTCCCGTTCACCGGTTTTCGGGCCAAACTGCACCCGGAGATCGCAACCGCGACGCGCGCCGTGGCCAAGCAACTGCAACTGCTCGGCCACACCGTGGTGCCCGGCAACCCCGACTACGGCCTGCGGTTGTCGTGGGACTTCCTGGTCCGGTCCACCGCGGGCCTGCGCGAGTGGGAGGAGCGCCTGGGCGACGGCGTCACGTTCGATCCGCGCACCGTGGCCAATCTGCGCACCGGCCACGTGCTGGGGCAGGCGACGCTGCGCAGCGCCCGCCGCCACGAGGCCGCCGCCCAGCGCCGCGTCGGCTCGGTCTTCGACATCGTCGACGTGGTGCTGGCACCGACCACCGCGCAGCCGCCTCCCCCGGTGCACGCGTTCGACAGGCTGGGCAGCTACCGCCTCGACCGCACCATGATCCGCGCCTGCCCGGTGACGTGGCCGTGGAACGTGTTGGGCTGGCCGTCGATCAACGTGCCGGCGGGGTTCACCTCCGACGGCCTGCCGATCGGGGTGCAGCTGATGGGACCGGCGGATAGCGAACCCATGCTGGTCTCGCTGGCCGCGGAGCTCGAAGCCGTCTGCGGCTGGGCGAGCAAGCAGCCGCAGGTGTGGTGGAACGCCGGCGCGGACGCCTCGCGCTGAGGCGAACCGGCGGCCTCGGGACTGCGCAGGTCCACGCGGCCTACCAGCTACGGGCGGAAGAAAATGACGCTCTAGAAGCCAAGCCGGCCAAGCTGTTTGGGGTCGCTCTGCCAGTTCTTGGCGATCTTAACCCGCAGGTCGAGGTAGACCTTGGTGCCCAGCAGCTTTTCGATCTGGGTGCGCGCCGCGGTGCCCACCTCCTTCAGCCGGGCCCCGCCCTTGCCGATGACGATCCCTTTCTGGCTGGACCTTTCGACGTAGAGGATGGCGTGCACGTCGATCAGGTCGTCGCGGCCCTCGCGCGGGTTGACCTCGTCGATCACCACGGCGAGCGAATGCGGGAGTTCGTCGCGTACCCCCTCGAGGGCCGCCTCGCGGATGAGCTCGGCCATCAGGACCTCCTCCGGCTCGTCGGTCAGCTCGCCGTCGGGGTAGTACGCCGGGCCCGGCGGCAGGGCCGCGGCCAGGACGTCGACCAGCACGTCGACCTGTTCCCCGCTGACCGCCGACACCGGCACGATCTCGGCCGACGGGCCGACGAGTTCGCTGACCGCGACCAGCTGCGCGGCGAGCCGGTCCTTGGGCGCCTTGTCGATCTTGGTGACGATCCCGACGAGGGTGGTCGCCGGCGCGACGGCGCGGACCTGGTCGACGATCCAGCGGTCACCGGGGCCGATCGCCTCGTCGGCGGGGATGCACAGCCCGATCACGTCGACTTCGGCGTAGGTGTCGCGGACCAGGTCGTTGAGCCGCTTGCCGAGCAGGGTGCGCGGCCGGTGCAGGCCGGGGGTGTCGACCAGGATGATCTGGAAGTCCTCCCGGTGCACGATGCCGCGAATGGTGTGCCGGGTGGTCTGCGGCCGCATGGAGGTGATCGCCACTTTGGCGCCCACCAGCGCGTTGGTCAGCGTCGACTTTCCGGTGTTGGGCCGGCCGATCAAACACACGAAGCCCGAACGGAATTCCGTCATGACAGCCTTTCGCCGAACGTGCATCCAGGCCGACATACGGCGGACATTCCCGCCGTGGGCACACGCTCGGCACCGGACCGCTCAGCCATGACGGCCGGCTTCCGCGCGGTCGGACCCGTCGGGCTCGGCCGGGCTCAGCAAGACGGTGCCGATCCGCACCCGGCCCCGATGGTCGGTACCTCCTTCGGCGTGCAGGCGCAGGCCGTGCGACACCACCTCGGCGCCCGGCAGCGGGACCCGGCCCAGTTCCAGGGCCAGCAGTCCGCCCACGGTGTCGATGTCGAGATCGTCGTCGAACTCCACCCCGTACAACTCCCCGACGTCCTCGATCGGCAGCCGGGCCGACACGCGGAAACGCCTGTCGCCCAGGTCCTCGATCGGCGCCGTCTCCGCTTGGTCGTACTCGTCGGCGATCTCCCCGACGATTTCCTCGAGCACGTCTTCGATGCTGACCAGGCCGGCGATCGCCCCGTACTCGTCGACCAGCAGGGCCATGTGGTTGCGGTCGCGCTGCATGTCCCGCAGCAGCGCGTCCAGCGGCTTGGAGTCCGGCACGAACACCGCCGGGCGCATCACCTGCGCCACGGTGGTGTCCCGGCCGCCGTCTTGCGACAGGAACGTATGCTGGACAAGGTCTTTCAGATACACGACCCCGACGATGTCGTCGACGTTCTCGCCTATCACCGGGATGCGGGAATGGCCGCTGCGGACGGCCAGGTTGATCGCCTGGCTGGCCAGTTTGTCGCTTTCGATCCAGATCATTTCGGTTCGCGGCACCATCACTTCGCGGGCGGGGGTGTCGCCGAGTTCGAACACCGACTGGATCATCCGGCGCTCGTCGGCGGCGACGACGCCGCGCTGCTGGGCCAGATCGACGACCTCGCGCAACTCGATCTCGGACGCGAACGGCCCGTTTCGCAGCCCACGGCCGGGCGTGAGTGCGTTACCCAGCACGACCAGCAATCGGCTGATCGGCATCAGCAACCACGAAAGCAACTGCAGCGGAACGGCCGTCGCCAGCGAGATCGAGTAGGCGTGCTGGCGCCCGAGCGTGCGCGGGCCCACCCCGATGACGACGAAGCTGACCACGACCATGATGATCGCGGCGACGAACAGCCCGCCGTCCAGGCTCAGGGCGTGCCGGAAGAACACCACCAGCAACGCGGTCGCGGTGATCTCGCAGGTGATCCGCAGCAGCACCATCAGGTTGATGTAGCGCGGCCGCTCGGCCATCACCTTCGACAACGCCACCGCACCGGGCAGCTCCTCGCGCACCAACTCCTGAACGCGGGCCAGCGACACCGTGCCGATGGCGGCGTCGATCGCCGCGAAGAGTCCGCCCAGGGCGATCAGCGCGATCGCGCCCAGCAGTTCATTCAGTCCGGTCACAGGTCGAAGGCCGCAATGTCCGGCAAACTTCCTGCCATCCGGACATTTTGACATACCGCCCCGCCGCGCCCGGTCACCGCGACGCTCAACGCCTGCGCGGGCGCCGCGGTCGGCTCCGAAACCAGCCGAGAACACCCAACAACTTGCCAGCAATACCCAAGCATTGGACTCTATTCTCAGGCTCCGTGTGCAGTCGTCGCACCACCCGGCGGTGGGTCAGGTGAGCGACTTCCCCCCACCGCTGCCGCCGTTCGCCGATGCCGATCGGATCGTGATCGCGGACGACCCCAAGGACTACTGGCGCGCGCTTCAGTCCGAGGGTGTGTTCGTCGGAATGGGCGGCTACTACCTGGTGACGCGCCGCGAGGACGTGCTGGCGGCACTGGGCGACTACGCCACCTTCACCTCACGCAGGCAGCCGCTCCCGGTGCCCGGGGCCGGGATGAAAACACTTCCGACCCCGGTACCGCTTGCCTACGATCCGCCCGAGCACTCGCGCTTCCGCCGGATTCTGCAGCCCTACTTCACCCCGCGCGCGGTGGATGCGCTGCTGCCCGCGCTGCGAGCGCAGGCGTCGGCGCTCATCGACGCATTGGTGCCCCGCGGTGAGTGCGAAGCGATCGCCGACGTCGCCGTTCCGTTCCCCTTCGGCGTGTTGACGGCACTGTGCGGGCTCCCGCCGAGCGACCGGGACAAGCTGGCCGCATGGGCGGAAGACGTCAACTGGGATACACCCGGGTCACCCCAAGCCTCCGGGCTGTTCGCCTACCTGGTCGAAGCCATCCAGGGCGCCGACAGGCCGGCGCTTGCATCGCAGCTGCTCACCGGCGCCGACCCGCTCACCGAGAACGAGGTGATCGGGTTCTACGCCCTGCTGTGCTCCGCCCAGGACGCCATCCAGGCGGCCATTGGGTCGGCGCTGCTGCACCTGGCCCGCGACCGGCGGCTTCGTCTCACGCTGCGCGACAATCCCGACCAGGTCGGGGCGTTCATCGAGGAGCTGCTGCGGCTCGAGACGCCTTTCCCGTTCATCGGGCGCTTCACCGCGCGACAGGTTACGCTCGCCGGGGTCACGATACCGGCGGGCTCGGTGGTGGTCCTATGCCTGGCGACGACGAACCTCGAGGCCGACGACCAGTCGTCGGTGACCATGACCGACGACGGCAAAATCCGGCCCAAACGTCACCGGAGCTTCGCGGCGGGAGTCCATCGCTGCCTGGGCAAAGCCCTGGCCCGCATCGAGCTGGCCGTGATCATCACCGGGTTCCTCGATGCCGTACCGGATTTCGAGTTGGAGCCCGGTTTCACGCCGGCCTTCACGTTCACCCCCGGCGGCGCGGTCATGCCGAGCAGTCTGCCGCTGAGGTGGAACCCACGCTCGTGAGCCGCGGCCAGCCGGCTCAGTTGTCGAAATACCTCGACTTGTCCAGCAACCGCCGGTCTTTCTCACCCTGCAGGTCCTGGCGGTAGGCCTCGACCTGCTCGGCAACCCACTCTTCGAGCAACCGGTCCTGAAGGGCGAACATCTCCTTCTCCTCGTCCGGCTCGCCGTGGTCGTAGCCGAGCAGGTGCAGCACACCGTGGATAGTCAGCAACGCCAGCTCGTGGCCCAGGCTGTGGCCCGCCGCGGCGGCCTGCTCGGCGGCGAACTCCGGGCACAGCACGATGTCGCCGAGCATGGCCGGCCCCGGTTCGGGGGCGTCGGGTCGGCCGCCGGGCTCGAGCTCGTCCATCGGGAAGCTCATCACGTCGGTCGGACCGGGCAGGTCCATCCACCGCATGTGGAGGTCGGCCATGGCGGCGGTGTCCAGCAACACCATCGAGAGCTCGGCGCTGGGGTTGACGTCCATCTTCGTCAGCACGAACCGTGCGACGCTGACCAGTTCCGCCTCGGAGACGTCGATGCCGGACTCGTTGGAGACTTCGATGCTCATCGCGTGATCACCGCACCACTATCGGCGACCGCGCGAACCCGACGACCGGCGAGCCGCCCGATTCATCGTCAGCCCGGGCTGTTCGGACCTCGCATAGGCGTCCACGATCTCCGAGACGAGCCGGTGGCGCACCACGTCCGCGCTCGTCAGCTCCGCGATGTGGATGTCATCGACGCTGTCGAGGATCTCCATGGCCGACCGCAGGCCGGACCTGGAACCGCCCGGCAGGTCGATCTGGGTGATGTCGCCGGTGACGACGATCTTGGATCCGAACCCGAGCCGGGTGAGGAACATCTTCATCTGCTCCGCGGTGGTGTTCTGCGCCTCGTCGAGGACGATGAAGGCCGAATTCAGCGTGCGGCCCCGCATGTACGCCAGCGGCGCCACCTCGATAACGCCGGCGGACATCAGCTTCGGGATCAGCTCGGGGTCCATCATGTCGTAGAGCGCGTCGTAGAGCGGCCGCAGATACGGGTCGATCTTCTCGCTCAGCGTGCCCGGCAGAAAGCCAAGGCGCTCACCGGCTTCCACCGCGGGCCGGGTCAGGATGATGCGGGTCACCTGCTTGGTCTGCAGGGCGCGGACCGCCTTGGCCATGGCCAGGTAGGTCTTGCCGGTGCCGGCCGGCCCCACACCGAAGACGATGGTGTTGGCGTCGATGGCGTCGACGTAGCGCTTCTGGTTCAGTGTCTTTGGCCGGATCGTCTTGCCGCGCCGCGACAGGATGTCCAGGGTCAGGACCTCGGCGGGCGACTCGTCGCCGGCACCGACCAGCATGGCGACGCTGTGGCGCACCACCTCCGGCGTCAGCGGCTGGCCGCCGGCCACGATGGCGACCAGCTCGGAGAGCACCCGCTCGGCGAGTGCGACGTCGCCCGGCTCGCCGGACAGGGTGACGGTGTTGCCGCGCACATGCAGGTTGGCGTTGAGCGTGCGTTCGAGGGCGCGCAGGTTCTCGTCTGCCGAGCCCAACAGTCCCACGATGAGATCGGGCGGAACGTCGATGCTGCTATCAACCTGGTCAGAAGCCGGCAAAGTGTCATCAACGCTGGTCTCACGGGGCGTCACGTGGTTTCCGATGCCTGCCTTCCGCTGTTTGCCGGGATCACGTTCCCGACCGCCCAGTCTACCGCCGGTCACGACCCCCTCCCAAGCGCGCATTTGCGGCGCGGTCTGGCCACGACATGCACCCGGCGACGCGTCAGCGGCGCGTCGCGTCGCCGATTTCACGGTCGGCGCCCGGGTCCCATCGCCCGGTGAGCACGCCCAGGGCACCCAGCGCCACCGCCGCCGCGCTCGACGTCCGCAACACCTGCGGACCGAGGCGGACCGCCACCGCGCCCGCGCCGGTCAGCGCGGCGATCTCCTGCGGCGCGATGCCGCCCTCCGGGCCGACCAGCAGTAGAACCGAATCTGCTTGTGCGACAGAAGTATCCACCAGCCCAGTGGTGGCCGCCTCGTGCAACGCCAGCACCGCTGCGCCGGCGGCCACCTCCGCGCGGACCCGCTCGGTGAGCGCCGCGGTGGACAGCACCCCCTCGACGGGCGGGATGTGCGCCCGGCGGGATTGGCGTGCCGCCGACCGGGCGACGGCGCGCCACCGGCGCAGCCCCTTGTCGACACGCGCACCTTGCCAGGTGGCCACGCACCGGTCCGCCTGCCAGGCCACGAACGCGTCGGCGCCGGCTTCGGTGGCCAGTTCGATTGCCAGCTCCGAACGCTCCGACTTGGGCAGCGCCTGCACGACCGTGACCCGGGGGCGCCCGGGCGCAACGCGCCACCGCCCCAGCACCCGCGCGCGCAGCCCGTCGCGGCCCGCGTGTTCGACCTCGCAGCGGGCCAGGTTCCCGGCGCCGTCCCCGAGCACCAGCTGCTCGCCGAGGCGGATCCGGCGCACGGTCGCCGCGTGAAACCCTTCGTCGCCGTCGACGACGGCCAGCCCGCCGGCCTCGGGCAGCGCGTCGACGTAGAACAGCGTCGCCACCATCTCCGGACGGCCCCGACGACCGCGGTCAGCGACCGGTGAAGGTCTCGCGCAGGCGGCTGAACAGCCCGCCGCCGTTGCCGGCGTGGTGCGAGGAGCGGACCTCGGCCACGTCGCGGCCGCGGCGGCTCTTCAGCTCGCGCAGCAGTTCGGTGTCCTGCTGGTCCAGCCGGGTGGGAACCACCACCTCGACGTGGACGAGCAGGTTGCCCCGGACGCCCGACCGCAGGTGCGGCATCCCGTGCCCGCGCAGCGTGATGATCGTGCCCGGCTGCGTGCCGGGCGGGATCGTGATCTCGCTCATCCCGTCCAGGATGGCGTCGACGGTGACCGTGACGCCCAACGCCGCGTCCACCATCGGCACCGAGACCGTGCAGTGCAAGTCGTCGCCCTCGCGCACGAAGATGTCGTGGGTCTGTTCGTGCACCTCGACGTAAAGGTCGCCGGCCGGCCCGCCGCCGGGACCGACCTCACCCTGCGCGGCGAGCCGCACCCGCATGCCCTCGCCGACGCCGGCGGGGATCTTGACGCTGATCTCCCGGCGCGCCCGCACCCGGCCGTCGCCCATGCACTGGTGGCACGGGTCGGGGATGGTCACGCCGACCCCGCGGCAGGTGGGACAGGGCCGTGAGGTCATCACCTGGCCCAGCAGCGAGCGCTGCACCGTCTGGATCTCCCCGCGGCCGCCGCAGGTGTCGCACGGGACCGGGGCGGAGTCGCCGTTGGTGCCCTTGCCCTGGCAGCGGTCGCACAGCACCGCGGTGTCGACGGTGACCTGTTTGGTGACGCCGGTGGCGCACTCCTCGAGGTCGAGGCGCATCCGCAGCAGCGAGTCCGAACCGGGCCGGACCCGCCCGATGGGTCCCCGCGACGTCCCGCCACCATTGAAGCCGCCGCCGAAGAAGGCCTCGAACACGTCGCCCAGGTTGCCGAAACCGCCGAAACCTCCGGCGCCCGCCGCAGCGTTTTCCAACGGGTCCCCGCCGAGGTCGACGATCCGGCGTTTCTCCGGGTCGCTCAGCACCTCGTAGGCGGCACTGATCTCCTGGAATTTCGCCTGCGCGGCCTCGTCGGGATTGACGTCCGGATGCAGTTCGCGCGCCAGTTTGCGGTAGGCGCGTTTGATGTCCGCATCGCTGGCGTTCTTGCTCACACCGAGCAGCCCGTAATAGTCGCGTGCCACGCTTGAGTCTCCTATACCTGGTTCTTCGCCGCGCCTGCGCAAGCCTGAGCATTATGCAGGTGCACGTTCACCGAGCACCCAGCACTTCGCCGATGTAGAGAGCAACCGCAGCAACGTTGGCAATAGTTCCCGGATAATCCATTCTGGTCGGCCCCAATACACCCATTCCGCCGTATACGGTGTCGGGGGTGCCATAGGCGGTGGTAACCACCGAGGTGCCCACCATCTGCTCGGCGGCCGTCTCGTGCCCGATGCGCACCGTGACCTTGCCGGCCTCCTGCTGGGCCGCCAGCAGCTTCAGCACCACGACCTGCTCCTCGAGCGCCTCGAGGATGGAGCGCAGCGAGCCCCCGAAATCCGCTGCGTTGCGGGTCAGGTTGGCGGCGCCGCCCATCAGCAGGCGCTCCTCGGTGTGCTCGACCAGCGACTCCAGCAGCACCGTCGCCGAGCGGCCGACGGCGTCGCTGAGCCCGTCGGGACCGCGCAGCTGCCCGGCGAGGTCGGCTACCGCGACCGAGGCCGCCGACAGCTTCTTACCGATCAGCGCCTGGCCGAGCATGTCGCGCAACTGGGAGAGCTGGTGGTCCTCGATCACGTCGCCGAGCTCGACGATGCGCTGGTCCACCCGGCCGGAGTCGGTGATGACGACCATCAGCAGCCGGGCCGGGGTCAAAGCGATCACTTCCAGGTGGCGCACGGTCGATGACGACAGCGTCGGGTACTGCACCACGGCCACCTGGCGGGTCAGCTGCGCCAGCAGCCGCACCGCACGGCGCAGCACGTCGTCGAGGTCCACACCGGACTCGAGGAAGCCCTGGATCGCGCGCCGCTCGGCAGACGACAGCGGCTTGACGTCCTCGAGCCGGTCGACGAACTCGCGGT
The DNA here is from genome assembly GCF_057473785.1 of Mycobacterium sp. TH-M103. Classification (NCBI taxonomy): domain Bacteria; kingdom Bacillati; phylum Actinomycetota; class Actinomycetes; order Mycobacteriales; family Mycobacteriaceae; genus Mycobacterium; species Mycobacterium sp. TH-M103. The sequence continues at coordinate 663 of NZ_JBYCLG010000106.1, read as the reverse complement.
AGCCCTTCTCGGTGGGCACCCGCCCCGAGCTGGTGTGGGGCTGCACGATGTAGCCCTCGGCCTCCAACACCGCCATGTCGTTGCGGATCGTCGCCGACGACACCCCCAGGTTGTGACGCTCGACCAGGGACTTCGAACCGATCGGTTCCTTGGTGGCGACGAAGTCGGCGACGATGGCCCGCAGCACTTCAAAGCGGCGTTCGTCGGCGCTACCCATCGCTTGTCACCTCCCTGACACCTGCTGACCGGCTTCATTTTACGGGCCCCGACATGCGCTGACCGGCAGCAGCGGAGAGCGTCGACGCCGCGAAGGGCTTTTCCGGCTAGCCTATCCAGCATGGTTGCGTCGGGCTCGCGCGATTCGACAGGGCTGGAATCGCCGATGGTCGACCCATGATCTTCAAAGGCGTGCGGGAAGGTAAGCCCTATCCCGAGCACGGGCTGTCGTACAAAGACTGGTCCCGCATACCGCCGCAGCAGATCCGGCTGGACGAATTGGTCACCACGACGACGGTGCTCGCGCTCGACCGGCTGCTTTCGGAGGACTCCACCTTTTACGGGGACCTTTTCCCGCACGCGGTGCGCTGGAAGGGGATCACCTACCTCGAGGACGGCCTGCACCGCGCGGTGCGCGCCGCGCTGCGGAACCGCACGGTGCTGCAC
>NZ_JBYCLG010000105.1:0-7547 GCF_057473785.1 Mycobacterium sp. TH-M103 | reverse complement strand
GCGCCTGGTTGGACCTGGCCGCCGACGAACTCCCGCGCAGCAGCACGGCGTTGCCGGACTTGAGCGCCAGGCCGAAGGCGTCGACGGTGACGTTGGGGCGGCCCTCGTAGATCATGCCGATGACGCCCAGCGGCACCCGCTGCTGGCGCAGCTGCAGGCCGTTGGGCAGGGTGTAGCCGCGCAGCACTTCACCGACCGGGTCGGGCAACCCCGCGACCTGGCGCAGGCCCGCGGCGATCGCCTCGACGCGCCCCGCGTCCAGCGCCAACCGGTCGAGCATCGCGGGCGCCGTGCCGGCCGCCCGCGCGGCGTCGAGGTCCTCGGCGTTGGCCTGAAGTATCGGCGCGGTGTGCGCCACCATCGCCGCGGCCGCGGACTGCAACGCGGCGTCCTTGGCAACCGTCGGCAACACCGCGAGCGCGCGGGCCGCGACACGGGCGCGGCGCGCGGCGTCGTGGACCTCCTGGCGCAAGTCGGGGCGCGACGGTGCTCGCAGACTCATTGAATCAGGGTATCGGTCCCCGGATCACCGGGTGCAGCGACCCGCGCCTGCCCGCGGGTGTCAGCCGACCCGCTCACCGCGCCGAACCTGCCGCGCTTTAGTCTGGCGTTCGTCGAGGATGTGCCCGAAGTTCTGCAACAGCAACGGTTCACGCATCACCACCTCCTCGAGGTGCTCGCGATCGATCTCCAGCGCGGTCACCTCTTCCAGCGCGTACGCGCTGCCCAGGTTCGGCTGCCGGGTGAGCGCCGTCAGGCCCAGGAACGAGCCCGGGACCAGGGTGCTGATCGGCACGACCGACCCGTCGTCGGCCGTGGCGGTCATCTGCACGCGCCCGGCCACCAGAAACGTCATGCCCGTCGGCACCTCGCCGGCGTACTCGACGATCTCCTCGGTGCCGTACCGCACGATCCGAGCGCACGACTGCAGCGACCGCTGCTCCTCGGCGTCGAGCCGTAACGCCGGCGCGACCACGGTGCGCAGGGCATGCGCCACACGCTCGGTCGTCGAGAACACGTCGTCGGCGTCGTCGAGGTGCAACTCCGCCCGCCGGGCGGCGTACCAGATCCAGCGCAGGAACGTCGCCTTCGCGGCGCCCGCGTCGGCCGGCGAGCTCAGCCCGATGGTGGTGCGGTACTCGGTGCCGCCGACGGGTACCGAACGGGGCTGCGCGCCCGGCTTGAGCTGCGGTAACGCGCGGGCAACCCGCGACAGCAACGCACACACCCGGTCCGGCGGATCGGCGCTGGCGAACGTCGTGGTGATCTCGATCTTGTGTGTGCCGGGCGGGCGGCTGAGGTTGGTGAACGCGGTGGTGGCCAGCACCGAGTTCGGCGTGACCCGCATTCCGCTGCCGGTGTCGATATGCACGGCGCGCCAGTTCACCTCGGCAACGCGTCCCCGCGCGGTGCCGGTGTCCAGCCACTCGTCGATGCGGAAGGGCTGCTCGAAAAGCATGAACAGCCCCGAGACGATCTGGCCGACGGAGTTCTGCAGCATCAGGCCGATCACGACCGAGGTGACCCCCAGCGCGGTGAACAGGCCGCCGATCCGCACGCCCCAGATGTAGGACAACATCACCGCCAGACCGGCCCCGATCACGCCGAAGCGGGCCACGTCCAGGAAGATGGCGGGCATCCGCTTGCGCCAGCTCGTCTCGGGGGCGCCCTCGAACACGGTTGCGTTGAGCCCCGAGAGCACCAGCACCAGCACCAGAAACCCGAACACCGTGGTCAGGATCCGCACCGGGATATCCCCGGCCGGCACCTCGGAGGCCTGGACGAGCAGCAGCAGCAGCGCGCCGAGCGGCACCAGGTAGTTCCGCAATACGCTCACCGGCCTCGCCAGGCGGTTGTTGCGCCGGGCGAGCGCGTCTTGCAGCTCGGTGAGCACGATCAGCCCGAGCGGGAGGCCGACCGCGATGCCGATCGCCCAGTAGAACCACGCCGATTCGAAGGCGTTCATCACCGCTCCAGCAGGCGGTAGATCGCCTGATCGGTGCCGCCGACCGGGATGGTGCCGGCGGGAGCGAACTGCCGCACGTCCCGCATCGCCTCGTACACCTTCGAGCTGACATAGATTCCGGGTTGCGGTGCGCCACTGTGCATTTGATGCGCCAAGCTGACGGCGCCGCCCCACATGTCGTAGACCAGGCTGGAGCGGCCCACTAGCCCGCTCACCACGTTGCCGGTGTTGACGCCGATCCGCAGCGCCAGCTTGTGCTCGCTTTGGTTGTTGAACCGGTCGATGATGCGGCCGATCTCGAGCGCGAAGTCGACACTGCGATGGATGCTGTCCAACCGGGGCGTGATGAGCCCGCAGCTGGCGAGGTAGCCGTTGTGCACGGTGCGGATCCGTTCGATGCCGAGCGATTCGGCGGCGGAGTCGAACTGGCGGAACAGGTCGTTGATGATGCCCACCAATTCGCCCTCCGACAGATTGTTGGAGAGTTCGTCGAGGCCGACGATGTCGGCATAGATTATGGCGACGTCCTGGTGTTTCTGGGCGATCGTCTCCTCACCGTCGCGATAACGCTGCACCACGGACTCGGGCATCAACGCCAGCAGCAGGCGGTCGTTTTCGCGGCGCTGCTCGTTGAGCAGCTCCTCCTTGATCGCCAGGTTGCGGCTCATCTCGTTGAACGCCGCCGTGAGGTCGCCGAATTCGTCGCGCGACTTGACCGGGATGTTCACGTCGTAGTCGCCGGAACTGATCTTGCGCGTGCCGTTCTCCAGGCGCCGAATCGGCTGCACCGCCAACCGCGCGACGAGCATCGAGGCGACACAGATGACGAAAATCATTGCCGTCACCGCGATCACCAGGTTCTTGCTGAACCGTCCCAACCGGGCGAACGCGTCGGCGTCGTCCCGCGTCGCCATCACCGACCAGTGCAGATCGGAGTTCGCCACGTTCAGGGGGGCGTAGGCCTCCAGCTCCCGGTTCCCCGTGTAGTCGGTGGCGCTAACCACCCCGGTCTCGCCGCGCTGGGCGGCGCGAACCCCCGCGCTGGGCACCGGCTGCACGAGCACCGTGGTGTGCAGACGGATCGCGCGGTCCACCACGTCGGGCGGGGTGCCGGCGTTGATGGCGTCGCGCCGGTATTCCTGCGGATCCTGCAGGAAAGTCCGCGAATCCGATCGCATCAGGTTGTCGGGGCCCGCCAGATACGTCTCGGTCGCGGCGCCCATGCCGGCGGCCTGCCAGTGCCCGTTGGCGGTCATGATCTTGTTGATCTTGGCGATCGGCACCGGCAAGGCCATGACCCCGTCGATCTTGCCGTTCATGCCCACCGGCGAGACCACCCATGCCGTGGGAAGGCCGAGGTGCGGCTGATACGGCTGAAAGTCGGTGATCCAGACGAAATCGACATCGTTGGAGGCCAAGGCCTTTTGGTAGGCCTCCCGCAGTTTGGATTCACGATAGGGGCCGGTGAGGATGTTGGTCCCCAGGTCGACTCCCTTCCGGACGCTGTAGACGACGTTGCCCTGCATGTCCAGCAGCAGCGCGTCCCGGAAGTCGAAACGCGTGACGATGCCGCGGATGTAGAAGTCGAAGCGCGCGTTGGCCGCCGTCCACGCGCTGCCGTCGCCGGCGTCCTCGACCGGCAGCGAGTCGGCGGTGGGCCGCGGCGGTGCAGTGTAGTAGGCCTGCAAGTATCTCTGCGCATTGGAACTCGGCAGCACGGCGTTGATGTCGATGCTGTCGCCGGTGGCCTGCTTGATCGGTTTGATCAAGTCGTTCTCGTAATAGCCGACGAGCGCCTGCTGTTGGGCCGGGGTGATCGTCGCATTGGCCAATTGTGCGAAGCCGTCCGTGAACGCCGTTGTCGCCTCGTTGACGCTGAAACCGCCGCTGTAGACGATCACCGAATTCGTCACTTCCCGGAACAGGGACTCCACCGCGCGTTTCTGCGACTGGCTCAATTCGATCAACCGCTCGGATTCGACCTCCCGCAATGCGCTACGGCCGGACAGGGCACCGATGAAGCCGATCACCGACACGCCCAGGATGCTCGACAGCAGCAGCGCCACCAAGATCTTGGACTGGATACCGAACCGGAAGTGAGGCCACGGCAACAGCCGGCGCCTCTTGCGGGTCACCTCGGCCCCCGTGAATCCCGCCGCGGTGGCCCGGTGCATCACGCCACCCTTTCGCCGACGGGTTTCCTCGCTGATTACGGAGGCCGGTTCGGCGTCTTTAACCCCGCTCGATGTCAATCGCCTCTCCGCCTTTCTCCGACAGATTTAGGCCCCGCTAAGGCAGCAGAGTAACGCGCGGACCCCCGGATATCGGCGATTGCCGCAAAGCGGCGTCCCCCACCGGGCGCGACTACCGTCGCAGGAATGGCACGGGTGTGTGTGGTCGGCAGCGTGAACATGGACCTGACGTTGGGCGTCGACGCCCTGCCGCGTCCGGGCGAGACGGTGCTGGCGTCGTCGCTGAACCATGCTCCCGGAGGCAAGGGCGGCAACCAGGCGGTCGCCGCGGCACGTGCCGGCGCGCGGGTGCAGTTCGTCGGCGCGCTCGGCGAGGACACCGCGGCCGGAGAACTGCGGGCGCACCTGAGGACCAACGGCGTCGGACTGGACGGGACCGTCACGGTCGCCGGGCCGAGCGGCACGGCGATCATCCTGGTCGACGCCGGCGCCGAGAACACCATCGTGGTCTCCCCGGGCGCCAACGGCCGGCTTTCGCCGACCGACGAAGAGGTGCGCGCGATCATCGCCGACTGCGACGTGCTGTTGACCCAGTTGGAGATTCCGGTCGCCGCGGCGCTGGCGGCGGCGCGGCACGCCCGTTCGGCCGGGGCGGCGGTCCTGGTCAACGCGTCGCCGGCCGGGCAGCAGGACGACGCATTGGCCGAACTGGCGGCCCTGGCCGACGTGGTGATCGCCAACGAAGACGAGGAGAAGCAATGGCGCTGGCGGCCAAGCCATCTGGTCACCACGCTCGGTGCGCGCGGCGCGCGCTACGCCGGCGTCGACGGTGAGTTCGTGGTGTCCGCCCCGGCGGTCGACGCGGTGGACACCACCGGCGCCGGCGACGTGTTCGCCGGGGTGCTGGCGGCGACCTGGCCGCCGGGGCCGGGCGCGGACCCCGCGCTGAAAGCCCAACGGCTGCACGCGTTGCACCGCGCCTGCGCCGCGGGTGCGCTGGCAACCCTGGTGCCCGGCGCCGGCGACTGCGCGCCGCGCGCCGACGCAATCGACGCGGTCCTGCGCGAGGGGGGTCCGGGCTAGTCCCGGCGCACGTCGTGGGCGATCGTCAAGCCGTCGGCCGTCTCGAGTTCGTCGGCGGCCTGACTCAGCAGCACGCGGCTGCGCCCGGGTGAGAGCAGGGCAGACAGGTGGTGGTGCGGCGCGCCGGCCACGAACACCAGCCGGTTGACGCGCAGCAGCGCGGCGCCGATGGTCGTGTCCAGCAGGCGGGCGTTGCGCGGGCCCGCGATCTCGGCGGTGATCTCATGGCGCACCCGGTCGGCGAAGATACCCGCGTCGGACAGCAACTGGTAGAGGGGCGCGCGCCGCAGCGCGGACTCCGTCAGCGTGCCGGCAAGTTCCGCGGGCAGCCAGACCTCGCTGACGATCAACGGCTCCCCGGTCCTGCGTTGCCGCCGCACCCGCACGATGTGCAGCAGGTCGCCGGACGTCTGGAGCGCCTCGGCGACGGTTTGCGGAGGGCGGCCGGCAGAAGGTGGACCAGGCGTTCATCGGGTCGTGCGCCAACGGACAGCTCGAGGACCTCAGAATCGCCGCGGAACTGCTGCGCGGCAAGACCGTCGCCCCCGGGGTGCGCCTCCTGGTCACCCCCGCCTCGCAGGCGGTCTACCGCGAGGCCATGCGGCTGGGGTATCTGCAGGCCATCGCGGATGCGGGCGGCGTCGTCACGAACTCCACCTGTGGCGCCTGCTTCGGCTACCACATGGGCGTCGTGGGCCCCGGCGAGGTGTGCATCACGTCGAGCACCCGCAACTTCACCGGCCGGATGGGCAGCGCCGAGGCCGAGATCTACATGGCCTCGCCGGCGACCGTGGCGGCCTCGGCGATCGCCGGTTACATCACCGACCCCAGGAGCGTGACGGCATGACGGTGGCATTCGGCGGAAAGGTCTGGGTGTTCGGCGACAACCTCAACACCGACGACATGTACCCGGGCTATTCGCTGCGCCCGGGCAGCGCCGGAATGCGTTTCCTGCGAGCGGATCTGGGTCATCGCGGCTACGCCGGGCCGCCCGATCCCCGGCCACGGACCCCACCGCTACCGGTTTCAGGTGTTCGCGATCGACGAACCGATACCCGACGTTGTCGACTCGGCCAAGGACCTGGTGGTTGCGATGCGCGGCCACCTGCTGGCCCGGGGCACTCTTACCGGCACCTACGAGCGCTGAACTTGCGCGGCCTACTCCTCGGGCACCTCGCGCTGGATCTCGTCCAGCCAGATCCGCGCCGACATGTCCGACGGGGCCCGCCAGTCGCCCCGCGGCGAGAGCGCCCCGCCGTGGGAAACCTTCGGACCGTTCGGCAGGGCCGACCGCTTGAACTGGCTGAAGGAGTAGAACCGCCGCACGAACACCTGCAGCCAGTGCCGAATCTCCTTGAGCGAGTACATAGGCCGCTTCTCTTCGGGAAATCCCGGCGGCCAGTTGCCCTGGCCGGGGTCGTGCCATGCGTGCCAGGCCAGGAACGCGACCTTCGACGGCCGGAATCCGTAGCGCAACATCTGGAACAATGAAAAGTCTTGCAGCGCATACGGTCCGACTTTGGCCTCGCTGCTCTGCAGCTCTTCTTCCTCCCCGCTGGGGACCAGCTCCGGAGTGATCTCGGTGTCGAGCACCGACTGCAGCACCTCGCCCACCTCGGGTTCGAACTCCCCCGTGGAGATCACCCAGCGGATCAGGTGCTGGATCAGCGTCTTGGGAACACCGGCGTTGACGTTGTAGTGCGACATCTGGTCGCCGACACCGTAGGTCGACCAGCCCAGCGCCAGCTCGGAGAGGTCGCCGGTGCCCAGCACGATCCCGCCGCGCTGGTTGGCGAGCCGGAACAGGTAGTCGGTGCGCAACCCGGCCTGCACGTTCTCGAAGGTGACGTCGTACACCTTCTCCCCGCGCGCGAACGGGTGATCGATCTCAGAGAGCATCAGCGCGGCGGTGTCGCGGATGTCGATCTCGGAGAAGGTGACGCCCAGGGCGCGGCAGAGCTCGATCGCGTTGCGCTTGGTGCGCTCCCCCGTCGCGAACCCCGGCAGCGTGAACGCCAGGATGTCGCTGCGCGGCCGTTCTTCACGGTCCATCGCGCGCGCGGCGACGATCAGCGCGTGTGTCGAGTCCAGGCCGCCGGAGATCCCGATCACGATCTTCGGGTAGTCCAGCGCGCGCAGCCGCTGCTCGAGCCCGGCGACCTGGATGTTGTAGGCCTCGTAGCAATCCTGTTGCAGCCGTTGCGCATCGGCGGGAACGAACGGGAAGCGCTCGACCTCACGGCGCAGGCCGATGTCGCCGCCCGGGGGATCGAGCCGGAACTCGATGCGCCGGAACGACTCCGCCG
>NZ_JBYCLG010000104.1:0-14038 GCF_057473785.1 Mycobacterium sp. TH-M103 | reverse complement strand
CTGCGCGGAGACGTTCACCGACAACACCGAACCCCACATCCGGGGCAACATCCGGGCGCTGCTGCAGATGGCCGTGGTGCTGACCTACGGCGCCAGTATGCCGGTGGTCAAGGTGGCCCGCATCGCGGGACAGTACGCCAAGCCCCGCTCGGCCGACATCGACGCGCTGGGCCTGAAGTCCTACCGCGGCGACATGATCAACGGCTTCGCCCCGGACGCCGCCGCGCGCGACCACGACCCGTCGCGGCTGGTGCGGGCCTACGCCAACGCCAGTGCGGCGATGAACCTGGTGCGGGCGCTGACCTCGTCGGGGCTGGCCTCGCTGCACGGGGTGCACGACTGGAACCGCGAGTTCGTCCGGACCTCACCGGCCGGAGCGCGGTACGAGGCGCTGGCCACCGAGATCGACCGCGCGCTGCGCTTCATGAGCGCCTGCGGGGTGGCCGACCGCAACCTGCAGACCGCGGAGATCTACGCCAGCCACGAGGCGTTGGTGCTCGACTACGAGCGCGCCATGCTGCGCCTGTTCGAGGGCGAAGACGGGGAGCCGCGGCTCTACGACCTGTCGGCGCACACGGTGTGGATCGGGGAGCGCACCCGCCAGCTCGACGGCGCGCACGTCGCGTTCGCCGAGGTGATCGCCAACCCCATCGGCGTCAAGATCGGCCCGACGATGACGCCGGAACTGGCCGTCGAATACGTCGAGCGGCTCGACCCGCGCAACCAGCCCGGCCGGCTGACACTGGTCAGCAGGCTGGGCAACGGCAAGGTCCGCGACCTGCTGCCGCCGCTCGTCGAGAAGGTCCAGGCCACCGGCCACCAGGTGATCTGGCAATGCGACCCGATGCACGGCAACACCCACGAGTCGTCCAACGGGTACAAGACCCGCCACTTCGACCGCATCGTCGACGAGGTGCAGGGGTTCTTCGAGGTGCACCGCGCTCTGGGCACCCATCCCGGCGGCATCCACGTCGAGATCACCGGCGAGAACGTCACCGAATGCCTGGGCGGCGCGCAGGACATCTCGGACACCGACCTGGTGGGCCGCTACGAGACGGCGTGCGACCCGCGGCTGAACACCCAGCAGTCGCTGGAGCTCGCGTTCCTGGTCGCCGAGATGCTGCGCGACTAGCTCCGGACGTTCGCGAGTGTGCGTGTCTGTACGACGACACGCCGGTGGCGACGTACATTTGCGCGCGCTCGCCCGGCTGACCTCACAGCAGGCCGCTCAGGTTGCTGCCGATCGTCCACCCCACGGTCGCCGCGAGCGCGGTGAGGGCGAGCACGATCGCGACCCAGATCAGCACCGTGCGCCGGGCGCGCTGCCGGGCCCACACGAACTCGCTCATCGCGATGCCGGCGAATTCCCCTGACAAGGGCTCGTATTCGTATTCGCCCGGCTCGATCGGGGGCGGCTGCTCGGGCCAGTCCCCGGGCCCCCGGGTGAGTTGGCGGGTGGGCCGGCGAGCCGCTGCGGCGGCGGGAGGCTGCTGCCCGGCGGCCCCGCGCTCCGCCATCCGGCTGTGCTGCAGCGCCGCCGACCGGTGCTGGGCGGAATTGGCCGGGGCGGGCACCCGGAATGCCGGCAATCCGAGTTCGTCGGCGATCGCCTCGAGGTCGGCGGCCAGCTCGATCGCGTCGGCGTAGCGGTCGGCGGGGTTGCGGGCGGTCGCCCGCGCCACCAGCTCGTCGAACTGCGGGGGCACGCCGTCGATCGCGGCGCTGGGCGGGGGCACATCGGTGTCCAGGCGCTGGTAGGCGATCGACAGTGCCGTGTCGCCGGTGAACGGCGTGCGCCCGGTCAACAGCTCGTAGGTGAGGATTCCGGTGGAGTAGACGTCGCTGCGGGGGCTGGCATGCCCGTCGCGGACCTGCTCGGGCGACAGGTAGGCCGCCGTCCCCAGAATGACGCTGGCGGAGGTGATCCCGGCGGCCGCGACGGCGCGAACCAGGCCGAAATCGGCGATCTTGACCTCGCCTTCGTCGGAGATCAGCACGTTCTCGGGCTTGACGTCACGGTGCACCAGGCCCGCCCCGTGCGCGGCGGCCAGTCCGCCCAGCACCGGGCGCAGCACCGCGGCGACGGCGTGGGGCGGCATCGGCCCGCGCTCGGCCAGCAACTCGCGCAGCGTGCCGCCCTCGACGAGTTCCATCACCAGAAACGGGTGCCGGGAGTCCAGGCCCTGGTCGTAAACGGCGACCAGCCCGGGATTCTTCAACCGCGCGACCGCGCGCGCCTCGAACCGGAAGCGGGTCAGGAACTGCTCGTCGCCGGCGTAGCGGGCGTCCATCACCTTGACCGCGACGGGGCGGTCGAGCCGGACGTCGAGGCCCCGGTACACCGTCGAGGTGCCGCCGCTGGCGATCCGGGACTCCACGAGGTAGCGGCCGTCCAGCAGCGTGCCGTCCAGCTCCCCGATCCCCGCGCCTGCCACGGGGCCATCGTAGGTGCGCTGCGGCCCCGGGTTGAAAAACTCCATGCTCAACGCGCCGAGCACGGCATACACTGGCGCGGTGGGCAGCATCCCGGCCGGCGACGACGTCATAGATCCCGGCGAGCCAACCTACGACCTGCCCCGGGTCGCCGAATTGCTCGGCGTGCCGCTCGGCAAGGTGCACCAACAGCTTCGGGAGGGCCACCTGGTCGCGGTGCGCCGCGACGGTGGCGTGGTGATCCCCCAGGCGTTCTTCACCGGCACCGGTGAGGTGGTCAAGAGCCTGCCCGGCCTGTTGACCATCTTGCGCGACGGCGGTTACCGCGAGACCGAGATCCTGCGGTGGCTGTTCACCCCGGACGCGTCGCTGACCATCACCCGCGACGGCAGCCGGGACGCCGTCGGCAACGCCCGCCCCGTCGACGCCCTGCACGCCCACCAGGCGCGGGAGGTCGTGCGCCGGGCCCAGGCTATGGCGTACTGACGGCTTCGCGGCCCGGTTCGGCCGCCGCCGCGGGGGCCCGCTTCAGCGTGTACCAGGCGATGACGGCGCAGGCGGTGGCCAGCCAGAAGTGCAGCCACGAGTACATGCCGTGCGAGCCGTCGGGTTTGAAGATGACCATGACCCACGTCGAGAACCCCGCGATGGTGGCGACCGCGCGTCGCGACTGGGCCAGCGGCGCCCCTGCCGCCAGCGGCCAGGAGTAGTACCAGGGCAGGGCGGCGGGCACGAACAACACCACGATCAGCATCGACCACGCGATGCCGGTCAGCGCGGTCCGGTCGTCGCGGCGGCACCGCCACCACAACACCGGCAGCGACACCGCGATGACCCCGATCCCGATCAGCCGGGTGACGCGCAGCAGGGGATAGAAGTCGAAGGTGAAGAAGTTGCTGCCCCACGCGTGGATCAGGTTGGCGGCCCCGGTGGGAATGGTCAGCCAGTTGATGATCTTCACCGATCCGGCCAGTGCGGTCAGCCAGCCCAGCCCGACACCGGCCGCGGCGGAGAGGATCCCGAACACCACGGCGAAGACGAGCACGGAGAGCACCATGGCCGTCAGGAACGCCCGCATCGGGGGATATCCCCGCCGGTCGCGCAGATGCCGCATCCACACCCAGACCAGGAACGGCAGCGAGATCGCGGCGGTGGCCTTGACCGCACTGGCCACGGTGATCAGGGCGACGCCCGGGAGGTGGCACCCGCGGAAGGTCAGGGCGATGCCGGCGGCCATGAGCCCGACCATCAGCATCTCGTTGTGCACCCCCCCCATCAGGTGGATGAGCACCAGGGGATTGAGGACGCAGATCCACAGCGCGATGGGGCCGTCGGTCCCCAGGTGATGCGCCAACCGGGGTGTGGCCCAGATCAGCAGCGCCAACCCGGGCAGCATGCACAGGCGCAGCAACATCGTCCCGGCCACCACGTTGTTGCCGACGATGACCGTGACGAACTTCGCGACCAGGATGAACGCCGGGCCGTACGGGGCGGTGGTGATCGTCCAGATGGGACTCACGTTGTCCAGCAACGAGTTCGGGTTTGCCACGGGGCCCACCGCGTAGGGGTCCAGGCCGTCGCGCAGCAGCGCGCCCTGGGCCAGATAGGAATACGTGTCCCGGCTGAACACGGGCACCGACACCAGCAACGGCGCCAGCCAGAACCCGGTGGTGGCCTTCATCGCGTATTCGGTCGGGCCGCCGGCTAAGACCCGGCGTCCCAGCCCCAGCCACGCGATCAGCATCAGGCCCACGCCGGCCCACAGCACGATCGACGACAACACCAGCCCGTGCCCGAAGCGCAGCCACGACAGGTGGATCGACTCCAGCAGCGGGTCGTGCTGGCGGGTGCTGCCGGCGCCCAGCCCGCCCATGGTGATCAGCATCGCGCCGAGAAACCCCAGTTTCGCCGGTCGCGACTCCGGGCCGGCGGTGAACGCCAGCAAGCGAGACAGTTGCGGGGCGCGGGGGTGCTTCTTGGCCGCGGGCGATTCGGTGGACGGGAGGTGCGCCGGGCTCGACGGGGTCTCCATCGGCTCAGGCGGACCGGTTCGTGGCCATCCTGGCCAGCGCGGACAGGCCCTCTTTGGCCGCCGCGTTGACGGGGGCGGACGCGAGCGTGGCCAGCGCCCGTTGCGTCAGCGCGGCGATGCGCTGCTCGGCCGCCTGCAGCGCGCCCACCGCCTCGATGACGTCGCGCAGCTCGTTCACCTGCGCGTCGGTCAGCTGGGCGCCGATCGCGCTGCGCAACAGCTCGGCCGCCGCCGGATCCGACCGGTCCGCCAGCTCGACCGCCTCGGCCAGCAGCACCGTCCGCTTGCCGGACCGCAGGTCGTCACCGGACGGCTTGCCGGTCACCGCCGGATCCCCGAACACCCCCAGCACGTCGTCACGCAATTGGAACGCCACGCCGAGGTCCACCCCGAACTGCTTGAAGGTGTCCTGGACGTCGGGCCGATCGGCGGCGGCGGCCACGCCCAGCTGCAGCGGCCGGGCCACGGTGTAGCTGGCGGTTTTGAACGTGTCGACGTTCATCGCCGACGCGATCGACTCGGCGGCGCTGGCCTCGTTGACGATGTCGAGGTACTGCCCGCCCAGGACCTCGGTGCGGATGGCGGCCCACACGCGCAGGACCCGCCGCTGGGCGTCGGGCGGCAAGTCCGCGCCGAACACGATATCGTCGGCCCAGGCCAGCGCGAGGTCCCCGAGCAGGATCGCCGCCGACACGCCGAACCGGTCCGGCGAGCCGCGCCACCGCCGGCCGCGGTGCAGCTCGGCGAACTGCACGTGGGCGGTCGGTCTGCCCCGGCGGGTCAAGGAGTCGTCGATCACGTCGTCGTGCAGTAGCGCGCAGGCGTGCAGCAGCTCCAGCGCGGAGAACAGCAGCAGCACCTCGGGATCGGGGTCTTCGCTGGCTACGGCGCGCCAGCCCCAGTAGGCGAAGGCCGGCCGCAGCCGCTTGCCGCCGCTGAGCACGAAATCCTCGAGGGCGCCGATGAAGGCGTCGTAGTCGCCACCGATGTAGGCGGTTTCGTCGCGCCGGTCGTGCAGGTACCGCCGAAGCCGGTCGGTGATGGCGCCGGTCAGTTCGGCGGTTGCCGCTGCTGCTGGGGCTTTCGGGCTCAGCGCGGCGCCCCTTTCTGCTCGGCTCGACGCGGTGGGTGTTCTAGGCCCGACAGTGTATGTCGCTTCGGCGCCCGGAGTCGCTCCGGCCAGCCTCGCCGTTCCCTCGCCCAGCGGGAGATATCCCCACGCCTATGCTGGCGAGGGCCCGGGCTTAGGCCCGGCTTGCCCCGGCCGCGAGGTGCCGGGGCGGTCATCGTCTGATGAGAATCCGATGGAGAGGAGCCGCGTGACCCTCAACACCATCGCCCTCGAACTGGTGCCGCCCAACGTGGAAGACGGTCGGGCACGGGCGCTGGAAGATGCGCGAAAAGTGGTGCATTGCTCGGCCGAGAGTGGCCTGGAGGGCCGGATCCGGCACGTGATGATTCCCGGGATGATCGCCGAGGACGACGACCGTCCCGTGCCGATGAAGCCCAAGCTCGACGTGCTGGACTTCTGGTCGATCCTCAAGCCGGAGTTGCCGGGGTTGCGCGGCCTGTGCACGCAGGTGACCGCTTTCATGGACGCATCGGCGCTGCGGCGGCGGCTGACCGATCTGTGCGACGCCGGCATGGAGGGCGTGGTGTTCGTCGGCGTGCCGCGCACGATGAGCGACGGCGAGGGCTCCGGCGTCGCTCCCACCGACGCGCTGTCGATCTACCGGGAGCTGGTGAGCAACCGGGGGGTGATCCTGATTCCCACCCGCGAGGGCGAACACGGCCGGTTCAACTTCAAGTGCGATCAGGGCGCCACCTACGGCATGACCCAGCTGCTGTATTCGGACGCGATCGTGGGGTTCTTGACGGAGTTCGCCCGAACCACCGATCACCGGCCCGAGATCCTGTTGTCGTTCGGCTTCGTGCCGAAGGTGGAGGGCCGCATCGGGCTGATCAACTGGCTGATCCAGGACCCGGGCAACGCCGCGGTGGCCCGCGAGCAGGAGTTCGTGAGGGAACTGGCCGGCAGCGAGCCGGCGCGGAAGCGCCGGCTCATGGTCGACCTCTACAAGCGCGTCATCGACGGCGTCGCCGAGCTGGGCTTCCCGCTCAGCATCCATTTCGAGGCGACGTACGGGGTGTCGACCCCGGCCTTCCAGGTGTTCGCCGAGATGCTCGCCTACTGGTCGCCGCGCGAGCCGGTTTAGCTCGGCGGTTGGTCGCGCGGACCGGTGAACCGCGGTGAGCGGTCGCGGCTGAACCAGGCCAGCGCCGCCACCGCGGCGGCGGCCGCAAAGGACGCGATGGTCAGCCAGATGCCCGCCCCGGTGAACGACCGCGTGTTGGGATCGGTGTATCGGGCCTGGGCGGTCATGGTGCTCACCACGCCCGGTTTGAGCTTCCAGGAGACCACGTCGGGCTCGGCGCGGTCGCCGTTGGTGGAGGTGACCACCCCGGGGAAGGCGACGGTCAGCTCGACCTCGGCGTCGGGATCGGTCAGCGAGGTCAGGTCGGCCCGGCCCTCCAGGATCACCAGATTGCCGTTGCGGCGCAGCGACAGGTTCACCCCGGCCGCGTTGGGGTTCATGTCCGCCAGCTGCGGCACCTCAGCGAACGTCAGGTCGGAGAACACCGCCTGCGAGCCCACATAGCCGTCGCTGTCGTAGTTCGACACGGCCACCTTCTGGCCGAACGGCAGGTTGTTCTCCAGCTGCGGGCCGGTGTCCTTGGGCGTCTTGGGTTTTGCGGCGGCGATGATCTCCCCGGACACCAGGTCGTCGGGCGAGATGGTGATCGACGCCCGCACGCGCAGGCATCCGGTGGCCAGCGGGACCAGCAGGAGCAGCATCGCCGCGGCCAGCACCCGGCGCCGCCGAGCGGTGAATCCTCGGACATGGATCGGGGGAGAGCCGGCGCGCACCAGGTCATCGTGCCAGATGCGGCGTGGCGGTTCGGCGAGTCCTGGACTGTGCGCGACTGTGCGCGGCGTGGGCCGGACGCAGGGGCGGGTCGCCGCAGAGGCCCGGCTCACTGCAGAGGCAAAGCCCGGCCCAGGATCGCGAAGGCCCGCGGGTCACCGGCGAAGTGGTAGTCGCGAATGACGTCGGTGAACCCCAGTCGCCGGTACAACCGCCACGCGCGGTTGGGCTCGCCGTTGGTCTCCGGGGTCGACAGCAGCACGTTCTTCTCGACGCGACCGGCGAGCAGGCGTCGGGCCAGCGCCTCGCCGAGGCCCCGCCCCTGGGCGCGCGGCAGGATGTGCAGCTCGGTCAGCTCGAAGTAGCTGCTCATCAGCCGCGTGATCACCTCCGGCGGCGAGCCACCGCGCTGCAGACCCATCACGACCTGCTGCTGCCACCACTGCCCGGGTGCTCCGGGGTAGCCGTAGGCCACGCCGACCAGCGGCGCGTCGCTCAGGCGGGCGCCTGAGACGGTGTCGGCCGCCGCCAGGGTGTCGTCGGCCTCCACCGCGGCCACCCCCTGCCAGCCCCGTCGCCGCAGGTGCTCGAGCCACATCGCCGCGCGCTGCTTCTCGGTGCCCCGCGGGTATCGCATCGCCTCGACGTACACACCCAGGGCGTCACCGAGGCGCCGCTCCATTTCGGTGGGTGGCAGATCGATGAGGAATGTCGGCAACTCGCGGTGTCCTCCTCATCCGTCGCCCTGCAGCGGCGATCCCGTTCCGAAGCCCGCTGCACCGCCATTATCGGACGCCCGGGTTGCCGGTGGCTGGGCGGTCACGGCTAACAAGCGCTCGAGGCCCGGCCCGGCAGGCCGCTTGCACCGCACGGGCGTCGCCGCCCGGCCGGGCCTCGGGACGGGGCCGCGATAGAATCGCTGTCGAACCAGTGGTACGGCGCAGATCGACCTCGTATCATCTGAGTTAGTTGTCCGCAGAAACGGGCATCCGCGTGCTATCGATAGTTACGTGCCAAGCTGTCGGCAAGGAGGGACGAATGCCACTCTCCGATCATGAGCAACGGATGCTCGATCAGATCGAGAGCGCTCTCTACGCCGAGGACCCCAAATTCGCGTCGAGCGTTCGGGGCGGCGGATTCCGCGCACCCACCGCGCGGCGGCGCCTGCAGGGCGCGGCCATGTTCGTCGTCGGCCTGGCGATGCTGGTTTCCGGCGTTGCCTTCAAGGCCACGATGATCGGGAGCTTTCCGATCCTCAGCGTCGTCGGCTTCGTCGTGATGTTTGCCGGGGTGGTCTTCGCCATCACCGGACCCAGCCTGGCGGGCCGGCCGGCTCACCCCGGCTCCGGGACGGGGTCGCTGCGCCCGCGGCGCGCCAAGGGCGCCGGGAGCTCGTTCACCAGCCGCATGGAGGACCGCTTCCGCCGCCGCTTCGACGAGTAGCGGAACCGCGGCGGCCCAGGCGAGTTCGACGCCGTCAACCTTCGTGAAGGGGTAGCCAGGAGGCTGCCCCTTATTTCATGCAGTCGTGCCCGATTCGAGGCCGAACCGCGTCCGAACCGAGCCCCGCTCCGACGCGCCCCATCCCCCCACTTTGCCCCACTGGCCGTATTGTGCCTTTGAAATGCGGTTTTGCGGCGCCGCTGCGGGACGGTGCGGTGCCACCCGGGGGGAGCCGGTCGGTCCGAGGTGGCAAATGTCCGAGAAAACGCGCCGAGCACGCCCCAGTTATGGGGCAAAGTGGGGGATTGTGGGGTATGGTGACTGCAGTGTTCGGGTGAGACGGAACCGCTCCGGGCGGGAGGTGAACGGGTGTTTCTCGGCACCTACACGCCCCGGCTCGACGACAAGGGGCGGCTGACGTTGCCCGCCAAGTTCCGCGACGCGCTGGCAGGGGGGTTGATGGTCACCAAGAGCCAAGATCACAGCCTGGCCGTCTACCCGCGCGCGGAATTCGAGCAGCTGGCCCGCCGGGCCAGCAAGACCTCGCGCAGCAACCCCGAAGCCAGGGCATTCCTGCGCAACCTCGCCGCCGGCACCGACGAGCAGCACCCCGACGCGCAGGGCCGCATCACGTTGTCGGCCGACCACCGCCGTTACGCGAACCTGTCCAAGGACTGCGTGGTGATCGGCGCGGTCGACTACCTCGAGATCTGGGATGCGCAGGCCTGGCACGACTACCAGCAGACACACGAAGAGAACTTCTCCGCGGCCAGCGATGAAGCACTCGGCGACATCATCTGAGGCGTATGCCCGTGCATCGTGGCCTCTGCCCGAACCGACCCTGGCGTACTTCCCCAACGCCAGGTTCGTGCCTTCGGACAGGGACCTCGGTGCAGGGGCGTCCCGCCCAATCTCCGGAGGCGTTGCGGTGGCTGATGATTCGGACGATCACGGGCACGTTCCCGTCCTGCTGCACCGCTGCGTCGAACTGCTGACCCCGGCGCTGACCCGCCGCACCCCGGACGGAACCGGAGCGGTGCTGGTCGACGCGACGCTCGGTGCCGGCGGCCACGCCGAGCGGTTCCTGACCGACCTGCCGGGGCTGCGGCTGATCGGGCTCGACCGTGATCCCAGCGCCCTAAACATCGCCCGGGCCCGGCTGGCGCGGTTCGCCGACCGGGTCACGCTCGTCCACACCCGTTACGACGGCCTGGCCGCCGCGCTGGCCGAATCCGGTTGCCCGGAGAGGGAATCGGTCGACGGTGTGCTTTTCGACCTCGGCGTGTCGTCCATGCAGCTCGACCGCGCCGAACGCGGCTTCGCCTACGCCCAGGACGCTCCGCTGGACATGCGGATGGACCCGGGCTCGCGGCTGACCGCCGCCGACATCGTCAACACCTACGACCAGGCGGCGCTGGCCGACATCCTGCACCGCTACGGCGAGGAGCGATTCGCCCGCCGCATCGCCGCCCAGATCGTGCGCTGGCGCGAGCGCGCGCCGTTCACGTCCACGGGGGAGCTGGTAGAGCTGCTCTACCAAGCGATTCCGGCGCCGGCGCGGCGCACCGGCGGGCATCCGGCCAAGCGCACGTTCCAGGCCCTGCGCATCGCGGTCAACGACGAACTGGACACGCTGCGCCGCGCACTGCCGGCCGCGCTGGACGCCCTCGTCGGCGCCGGACGCATCGTGGTGCTGTCGTATCAGTCCCTGGAGGACCGCATCGTCAAGCGCGCCTTCGCCGAGGCCGTCGCCACGCGCACCCCGATCGACCTGCCGGTCGAGCTGCCCGGCCACGGGCCGCGATTCCGGTCGTTGACACGCGGCGCCGAACGCGCGGATGCCGCTGAGATCGAACGCAATCCGCGCAGCGCCTCGGTGCGGCTACGGGCCCTGCAACGGGTGGAGGGCGGGGTGCAAGCAGCACGACACGCAACCGGGAGGGGCGACTCATGAAGACCAAGCGCGAGGCGCCGAAACGCCGCGGCGGCAACGACCGCCGGGGTGGGGCGAGCGGCTCCGGCGGGTCCGCCCGCAAGGGCAGGCGCACCGCGGTCGAGCCGGTGCACAGCACCCGGCCGGCCAAGACCCCGGCGCCCGCCCGCGAGGGCCGCACGCCGAGGTCCGGACCGCAGACCAGCCCCATCCCGCGGCCGGTCGAGCGTCCGGTCCGGGCCAAGAGCGCCAGCCAGGCCAAGGCCCGGGCCAAGGCGCGGAAAGCCAAGGCGCCCAAGGTCGTCCGGCCCCGCCTGACGGAGCGGCTGGCGGCCCGGCTGGCCGCCGTCGACCTGCGGCCCCGGACCCTGCTCAGCAGGGTTCCGTTCGTCGTGCTGGTCATCGGTGCGCTGGCTTTGGGGCTGGGCCTGACGCTATGGTTGTCGACCGCCTCGGCCGAGCGGTCCTACCAGCTGAGCCACGCCCGCGAGCAGAACCGCCTGCTGCAGCAGCAGAAGGAGGCGCTGGAACGCGATGTGCGCGAGGCGGAGTCGGCGCCGGCGCTGGCGGAGGCGGCCCGCAAGCAGGGCATGATCCCGACGCGCGACACCGCCCACCTGGTCCAGGACCCGGCCGGCAACTGGGTGGTCGTGGGCACGCCCAAGCCCGCCGACGGCGTTCCGCCCCCGCCGCTGAACGCCAAGCTCCCCGACGAGGGCCCGCCGCCGCCGCGCCCGGAGCAGTCCCCCGAGGTCCCGGTCCGGATCGAGCCGGCCCCCGGCGCACCGGGGGCGCCGGCCAGGTCCGGGCCCGAGATGCTGCTGCGCGCGCCGGACGGCGCCTCGACCGTGGGCGGTCAGCACCTGCCGGCCCAGCAGGTGCCCCTGCCCGGCACGCCGGGGGGATTCCCGGCGCCCGGGCAGTTGCCGGGTACGGCCCCGCTACCGAGCTTGCCGGCCCCCGGGGTGCCGCTGCCCGCTCCGGGACCCGCCGGGGTCCCGGTCCCGCTGGGCGGCCCGCCGGGCCCGCTTCCCGGCCGGCTGTCGGCGCCGGCGCCCGCCGGGGTCCCGGTGCCGCTGCAGCTGGGAACGGCGCCCGAAGCCCCCCAGGCCGCGGTTCCCGTCGGCCCCGGCGCGCCGGCGCCGCTGCCGGCCACCGCCGGGCAGTTCCCGCCGCCCGCCGTCGCGGCGCCGGGTGTGGCCGGATGAGCGGGCGCGAGCCCCGGCGGACTCGCCGGTCGCAGGCGGCGCGACCGGGCCGCGGTCCCCGCCGCTCCGAAGAGGAGGTTCGCCAGCCGAAGCGGGCCCGCGCGGCCGACAACGCCGCCCGGGCGCGGGACGCCGGCAAAACCAGGCGATTCCGCAGGCCCAAGGGCGCCGGGAAGTCCGGCGCGGCCCCCCGGCCCGACGCGCTGCCGGCCGGCCACTCGGCACGCGAGCGGCGGACCCGAAAGCTCGTGCAGGTGGGGACCCGCGGCGCGTCGTTCGTCGCCCGGCACCGGGCCGGCAACGCGGTCATCGGAGTGATGACGCTGATCGCGGCGGCGCAGCTGTTCGTCCTGCAGGTGACCGACGCCCCGGCGCTGCGCGCCCAGGCGGCCAGCCAGCTCAAGGTCACCGACGTCGAGAAGGCGGTGCGCGGCAGCATCATCGACCGCCACAACGATCAGCTCGCGTTCACCACCGAGTCGCGCGCGTTGACCTTCCAGCCGAAGAGGGTTCGCAAGCAGCTGGAGGAGGCCAGGGCGAAGAATCCCGCGGCCCCCGACCCGCAGCAGCGGCTGCGCGACATCGCCAAGGAGGTCTCGGCGCGACTGAACAACAAGCCGGATTACCAGACCGTGCTGAAGAAGCTGCAGAGCGACGAGACGTTCGCCTACCTGGCTCGCGCCGTCGACCCCGCCGTCGCCGGTGCGATCTCCGACAAGTACCCGGAGGTGGGTTCCGAGCGGCAGGACCTGCGCCAGTACCCGGGCGGATCGCTGGCGGCCAACATCGTCGGCGGGATCGACTGGGACGGTCACGGGCTGCTGGGCCTGGAGGAGTCGATGGACGCCATGCTCTCCGGAACCGACGGTTCGGTCACCTACGACCGGGGCTCCGACGGTGTCGTCATCCCCGGTAGCTACCGCAACCGGCACCGCGCGGTCAACGGCTCCACCGTGCAGTTGACCCTCGACGACGACATCCAGTTCTACGTCCAGCAGCAGGTCCAGCAGGCCAAGAACGTGTCCGGGGCGCACAACGTCTCGGCCGTGGTGCTGGACGCCAAAACCGGCGAGGTGCTGGCCATGGCCAACGACAACACCTTCGATCCCTCCCAGGACATCGGCCGGCAGGGCGACCGGCAGCTGGGCAACCCGTCGGTGTCCTCGCCCTTCGAGCCGGGCTCGGTGAACAAGGTGATCACCGCGTCTTCGGTCATCGAGTACGGGCTGTCCAACCCCGACGAGGTGTTGCAGGTACCCGGCTCGATCAACATGGGCGGGGTCAACGTGCACGACGCCTGGGACCACGGCGTGATGCCGTACACCACCACCGGGGTGTTCGGGAAGTCGTCCAACGTCGGCACGCTGATGCTGGCGCAGCGCGTCGGCCCGGAGCGCTTCTACGACATGGTCGAGAGGTTCGGGCTGGGACAGCGCACCAACGTCGGGCTGCCCGGGGAGAGTGCCGGGCTGGTCCCGCCGATCGACCAGTGGTCGGGCAGCACGTTCTCCAACCTGCCCATCGGCCAAGGTCTTTCGATGACGCTGTTGCAGATGGCCGGCATGTACCAGGCCATCGCCAACGACGGGGTGCGGATACCGCCGCGCATCGTCAAGGCCACCATCGCGCCCGACGGCACCCGCACCGAGGAGCCGCGCCCGGAGGGCGTGCGGGTGGTGTCCGCGCAGACCGCCCAGACGGTGCGGAACATGCTGCGGGCCGTGGTGCAGCGCGACCCGATGGGCTACCAGCAGGGCACCGGGTCCGCCGCCGCGGTGCCCGGCTACCAGATGGCCGGCAAGACCGGCACCGCCCAGCAGATCAACCCCGGCTGCGGCTGCTACTTCGACGACGTCTACTGGATCACCTTCGCCGGGATGGCCACCGTCGACAACCCGCGCTATGTGATCGGCATCATGATGGACAACCCGAACCGCAACGCCGACGGCTCGCCGGGGCACTCGGCGGCCCCGCTGTTCCACAACATCGCGGGCTGGCTGATGCAGCGCGAGAACGTGCCGCTGTCACCCGACCCCGGGCCGCCGCTGATCCTGCAGGCGAC
>NZ_JBYCLG010000103.1:0-5339 GCF_057473785.1 Mycobacterium sp. TH-M103 | reverse complement strand
GACGTCTTCCCGGTGGGAGATGAGGTTGATGCAGGTCGGCGGGGACGGGGCGCGCCGGCGCACCGCCACCGCCAAACCATAGGTGTTGGGCTCGATTTCGCCGTAGGTGGTCACCCACCCGCGTTCCCGGGCGCGCGCGACCAGGTCCCGTTCCCCCGGGCGTGCAGGCATGCTCGCCAGCAGGGCGATCCCCGCGGCGCCGCGGTCCAGTGGATAGCGGCTGCCTTCGTGGAACGAGAGCTGATAGGCGACATGGCTCGGCACGATCACCGCGACGGCCACCTGCTGGTCGCCCTCGGCGATCAGCAGCGACACGGTGGTGCCGAGCTCGTCGGCCAGGGCGCGCAGCGTCGGCAGACAGAGCTGGCGCACGTTGCGGTCGAACGACGCGCCGAGCACGGCGAGCCCGGCCGCCGGCCGGTACCGCCCGTCTTCCCCCTTTGCCACCAAACGGAATTGGGTCAGCGTCGACAGCAGCCGGTAGGCGATGGTGCGGTGCACCCCGATCTGGTCGGCGAGCTGTTGCACCGTCAAGCCGCTCGGGGCGTCCGCCACCATCTGCAGCGCGGTCAGGCCCCGGGCCAGCGTCTGAGAACCCGTCACGGCCTTGACAGGACCTGGAGCGAGAGCGAAGCTCTATATATAACGCACATAAGTGTGCGATATTAGCACACCCAGTAATCCGAAAACGAGAATCAGATTTTCCACCGCCGGAGGCCGGAGAGGAACCGTGACGGAGTTCGAGAGCATATGGAGCGACCTCCAGGGCGTCCCGTTCGAGCAGGGTTACCTCGACGCGGGGGGAGTGCGCACCCGCTACCTGCGGGCCGGCGATCCCGGCATGCCGGTGCTGATGCTGCTGCACGGGTCTGGTGGCCACGCCGAGGCCTACGTCCGTAACCTGGCGGCGCACGCGGAGCACTTCTGGACCTGGTCGATCGACATGCTGGGCCACGGGTACACCGACAAGCCGGGCCACCCGCTGGAAGTCGCGCACTACGTCGAGCACCTGATGAGGGTGCTGGAAACCATCGGCGCCGACCGCGCCAGCCTGAGCGGTGAGTCGCTCGGCGGCTGGGTGGCCGCCCGCGCCGCCGTCGACCATCCCGACACCGTGGACCGCCTGGTGCTCAACACCGCCGGCGGCTCCCAGGCCGATCCCGAGGTGATGCAGCGGATCATCACGCTGTCGATGGCGGCCGCCGAGAACCCGAGCTGGGAAACCGTGCAGGCGCGGATCAAATGGTTGATGGCCGACAAGTCGAAGAATTATGACGATCTGGTCGCCAGCCGCCAAAGAGTCTATCGCCAAGCGGGATTCGTCGGGGCGATGCGCGACATCATGGCGCTGCAGGATCCCGAGATCCGGGCGCGCAACATCCTCGGCCCGGGCGAATACGGTTCGATCACCGCCCCGACGCTGGTGTTGTGGACCAGCGACGATCCGACCGCCGACGTGACCGAGGGCCGCCGCATCGCGTCGATGATCCCGGGTGCGCGCTTCGAACTGATGCCCGGCTGCGGTCACTGGCCCCAGTACGAGGACCCCAAGACTTTCAACCGCCTGCACCTCGACTTCCTGCTGGGGCGGTGATGGCCGGCGCCGCGCAGGACACGGATGTCGACGTCGTCGTCGTCGGGGCGGGCCCGGTCGGGCTGACGCTGGCCAACATCCTGGGTCTGCGGGGTGTCCGCACGTTGGTGGTCGACGAGCGGGACACCCTCATCGACTACCCGCGCGGGGTGGGGTTGGACGACGAGGGGTTACGCACCTTCCAGTCGCTCGGCCTGGTCGACCGCATCCTGCCGCACACCGTGCCCAACCAGATCCTCCGCTTCGTCGACGCCAAGCGCCGGGTGCTGGCCGAGATGGCCCCGCCCGACGCGCGTTTCGGCTGGCCGAAGCGCAACGGGTTCGTCCAACCGCTCGTCGACGCCGAATTGCTGCGCGGGCTGGACAGATTCGCGCACGTCGACGTGTGGTGGCAACGGCCCATGACGGCGTGCCGGCAGAGCGCCGACGCGGTCACCGTCGAGTTGGGTGGCGCGGCCCAGCACGACGGCGGCACGTCCAGCGTGCGCGCGCGCTACGTCGTCGGCTGCGACGGCGGGCGCAGCACGACCCGCCGCATGATGGGCGTGTCCTTCGACGGCACCACGTCGTCGACGCGGTGGCTGGTCGTCGACATCGCCAACGACCCGCTGGGCCACCCCAACAGCGAGGTCGGTGCCGATCCCGAGCGGCCATACGCATCCATCTCGATCGCGCACGGAATTCGCCGCTTCGAGTTCATGATTCACACCGACGAGACCGACGAACTGGCGGAGGACCCGGCGTTCCTGACGCGGATGCTGGCGCGCATGGTGCCCCACCCCGACCGGGTCGACGTGATCCGTCGCCGCGTGTACACCCACCACTCCCGCATCGCCGGCGCGTTCCGCAGCGGCCGGCTGCTGCTGGCCGGGGACGCCGCCCACCTGATGCCGGTCTGGCAGGGACAGGGCTACAACAGCGGCATCCGCGACGCGTTCAATCTCGGCTGGAAGCTCGCGGCGGTGGTGGGCGGCCTGGCCGACGACAAGCTGCTGGACACCTACGACATCGAGCGCCGCAAGCACGCGCGGGCGATGATCGACCTGTCCACCATGGTCGGTCGCGCCATCTCCCCGACCAACCGCCGGGTGGCCGGCGTGCGGGACCTGCTGGTGCGGTCGGCGTCGATCGTGCCGACGCTCAAGCGCTACGTGCTGGAGATGCGGTTCAAGCCGATGCCGCGTTACGACCAGGGCGCGGTCGTGCACTCCGGACTTGCCGGCGCCGACTCACCGGTCGGCACCCTGTTCATCCAGCCCCGGGTCGACACCCGGACCCGGACCGACGTGTTGCTGGACGACGTGCTCGGCGACTGGTTCGCGGTGGTGTGCTGGAACAACAACCCCCGAAAGATTCTCGGCGAAAAGGCCTTCGCGCACTGGAAGGCCGTCAGCGCACGTTTCTTCGCTCTCCGCCCCCTGACACAACTGCACTGGGAAGGACACGACGATCCCGATGTCGTGGTCGTCGGGGACCGCAACGGCGGACTCAAGTCCTGGTTCGACACCCATCGGGAATCGGTGTTGTTCCTGCGTCCCGATCGGTGCATCGCCGCGGCCTGTATCGCCCAGCGGGCACCCGAACTGAGCGCCGCGCTGCTCGACGTTCTCACTCTCGCGCCGAAAGGGGGTGAAGTCGCCGATGACACTGGCTCTGTGCTGCATGTCGCACAGCCCGCTGCTGAACCTTCCGGGACCGTCGCGGGCCCTGCTTGACGACATCGACGGCGCCATCGCGCAGGCGCGGGACTTCGCCGCCGCGTTCGACCCCGAGCTGGTCGTGATCTTCTCCCCGGACCACTACAACGGCTTCTTCTACAAGGTGATGCCGTCGTTCTGTATCGGCTTGAGCGCCAGCGGCGTCGGCGACTACGGCACCCACACCGGCCCGCTCGACGTCCCCGGGGACCTGGCGTTCGGCTGCGCCGAGGCGGTGCTCGAGGCGGGCGTCGACGTCGCGGTGTCGGCCAGCATGGACGTCGATCACGGCACCGTGCAGCCGCTGGAGAAGCTGTTCGGGGCTGCGACCGCATGCCCGGTGATACCGGTCTTCGTCAACGGGATCGCCGTGCCCCTGGGGCCGCTGCATCGCTGCCGGGCGCTGGGGGCGGCGGTCGGGGCGTATCTGGCCGGCCTGGACAGGCGGGTGCTGGTGATGGGGTCCGGTGGCCTTTCCCACAGCCCCCCGGTGCCCGCGCTGGCGACCGCCTCCCCTGCGGTGCGGGAGCGCATCGTGCACGGTCGTCCGATGACCGACGAGCAGCGCCAGGCCCGGCAGACGGCCGTGATCGAGGCGGCGAGGGACTTCGCTGGCGGGGCGAGTGACCTGCAACCGCTCAACCCGGCGTGGGATCATCGCTTCCTCGAAATCGTCGACGCCGGCCGGCTCGCCGACGTCGAGCAGTGGTCGAACTCGTTCGTCTCCCACGAGGGCGGCAGCTCGGCGCACGAGATCAGAACGTGGGTCGCGGCATTCGCGGCCCTGGAGGCCGTGGGTCCCTACCGGACCACCGTGCGCTACTACAAGCCGGCCCCCGAACTGATCGCCGGGTTCGCCGTCAGGACGGCGGTCCCGCAATGACCGCCCCGTCAGCGCCGAAGGCCGGCTTCGACCGGGTGGTCGACGTGCTCGTCGTCGGATCCGGCGGCGGCGGCATGACGGCCGCGCTGACCGCGCACGCCTCCGGCCTGGACGCCCTGGTGATCGAAAAGTCCTCCCACTTCGGGGGTTCCACCGCATTGTCCGGGGGCGGGATCTGGGTGCCCGGCGCGCCCGCGCAGCGCAGGGAGGGCTATTCACCCCCACCCGAAGGTGTCGTCGAGTACCTGCGGCAGATCACCGACGGCCTCGTCACCGAGGCGCGGATCCGGCAGTACGTCGACGCGGCGCCGCAGATGCTGTACTTCCTCGAAAAGCTCTCCGGATGGCTGGAATTCGTCTGGAAACCGGGCTATGCCGACTACTACCCGGAACTGAGCGGCGGCTCCGAACTCGGCAGCACCATCAACGTCCCCCCCATCGACCTGCGAAAGCTGGGACCCGACGAACAGACGCTGCTGCAGCCGCTGGCGCTCGCCCCCAAGGGAATCTGGCTGGGCCCCAAGGAGCTTCGCTCGTTTTACCGGATCCGGCAATCCTGGGCGGGCAAGGGTGTGCTGCTCAAGCTGATCGCCCGCATGGTCCGCGCGCGGGTCTTCGGCGAGCGGATCGCCGCGATCGGCCAGTCCCTGGCGGCGCGGCTCCGGCTGGCGATGCGGGACCAGGGGATACCGCTGTGGCTGGACTCGCCGATGGTGGAGTTGCTCACCGGCGCAGGCGGGACGGTGACCGGCGCGCTGGTGGAGCGGGTCGGTACCGCACAGCGGATCGGCGCCCGGCGGGGGGTGATCCTGGCCTCCGGGGGCTTCGACCACGACCTGGCCTGGCGCAAGGAACAACTCCCGGTGATCGAGCAGGATTGGAGCTTCGGCAACCCCGCCGCCATGGGCGACGGCATCCGCGCCGGGCAAAAGGTCGGTGCGGCAACCGAGTTGCTCGACGAGGCCTGGTGGTTCCCGGCGATCCAATGGCCGGACGGGCGCATGCAATTCATGCTCAACGAGCGCATGATGCCGGCGCAGTTCATCGTCAACGGCGCGGGGCGGCGCTTCATCAACGAGGCGGCGCCCTACATGGACTTCGGTCACGCCATGATCGACGGCCAGAAGTCCGGGGTCACCCACATCCCGTGCTGGCTGATCACCGA
>NZ_JBYCLG010000102.1:0-26858 GCF_057473785.1 Mycobacterium sp. TH-M103 | reverse complement strand
GCAACGCCAGCGCGTCGTCGACACCGGTGTCGACGTCGACGAATACCGGGGTCACCGTCGCAAGACTACCGGGACGCTCACGGCCACCGGGAGGCCAAGGTGACCACCAGGACGTCGCGCTGCGCCGGCGCGCGCGGGTCCAGCGGCCAAATCGGTGACACGCCGGGCAGGGTCCGCCGGTCGTCGCCGAGCGGTAACTCACCGGGCTCGGTCAGCGTCGCCTTCAGCAGGGGGGCGGCCGGCGTCGTCGCACAGGTGCTCTCCTCGCCGACGGCGTTGCGCCGCCCGACCACAAGCGCGCTGACCAGAATCACCCCGTCGTCGCGGAGCGGACCCGGGAGAGGTGCACCTTGACGTTCCATTCGGCCACGCCGTCCAACACGTCCGCGACCCGGCCCAGCAGCTTGATCGGTCGGTGCAGCAGCGGATCCCGGGCGAACGCGTCGGTCAGCGGCGCGAAGTCCCGGCCCTGGCCGACGTAGAGCGGATTCGAGTCGTCGGGCTGGGTGAACGTGCGGTCCGGCATCCGGTGCACAGACCCGTCGTGCAGCAGGAACTGGCCGTAGCGGCGTAGCCGCCGCACGCCTACGGCCTCGGCGTAGGCGTCCGGCGCCAGATATTCCCAGTGCCGGCCGAACCTCGCCCACACCTGGGGGCCCGCCCGCAGGTTGCGTGTCACATTGCCGCAGGGCATCACGAACGCGCCGGGGTGAGCGACCGCACGGCGGCGGTCACCGGGTCGGCGTCGGCCCGCTCGTCGCAAACAATCCCAGCCATGGGGCCGGAATACCGCAATCGCCTGCGGCTAAACGGAAACCGGCCTACCAGTGCACCCCGGGCACCAAACGCATCAGACGCTTGACGGGCCGGGGGGTGCGCAGGCCGCGGGTGCCGGCGCGAGCGGGGCGCCGGGGCCGGCGTTCGGGCGGCCGGGTCGGGGCCGGGGCGGTGGGCAGCCCGCGCGCCGCCGCCGAATCGGGGTAGCCCAGGTACAGCTGGTGCAGGATGCGCCGCGAGAGCCGCGGCGCGAAGTAGTGGCCGGCCTCGGCGAGCGTGCCCAGCGGGGGGTCGATGCGCGCCGGCTTGTCGACGAGACCGCGCACCACCATCGCGGCCGCGCGCTCGGGGCTGATCGGCGGCACCGGGTTGAGCCGGTGCGACGGCGCGATCATGGGCGTGGCGACCAGCGGCATGTGGATGTTGGTGAACGTGACGTGGTCCGACAGCGTCTCGGAGGCGACGACGTCGGCGAACGCGTCCAGCGCCGCCTTCGTCGGCAGATACGAGCTGTACTTGGGGTTGCGGGCCTGCACACCGGCGCTGGAGACGTTGACGACGTGGCCGAACCGGCGTTCGCGCCAGTGCGGCAGCAAGGCCAGCACCATGCGTACCGCGCCGAAGTAGTTGACCGCCATCACCCGCTCGTAGTCGTGCAGCCGGTCGGTCGAGTTGACCACAGAGCGGCGGATCGAGCGGCCGGCGTTGTTCACCAGGTAGTCGACGTGGTCGAAGCGGCCCAGGATGTCTTTGACGGTGTGCTGCACCGACGCGGAATCGGTGACGTCGCAGGGGAAGGCGTGCGCGTCGCCACCCTCGGCGCGGATCTGGGCTACCAGCTCGTCGAGCGCGTCGCCGTTGCGCGCCAGCGCGAACACCTTTGCACCGCGCCGCGCGACGGCGACGGCCGACGCCCGCCCGATGCCGCTGGATGCCCCGGTGATGATGACGTGGCGGCCGTGCAGCGGTCCTCTGGGGTCATCGCGGCGGGCGCGGTCGGGATCGAGGTGTTCGGCCCAGTACCGCCACAGCTTCGGCGCGTAGGAGGCGAACCCGGGCACTTCGATCCCGCTGCCCCGCAGGGCTTCCCGGGTCTGCTCGCTGACGAAGGTGGGCTTGAGGTCGACCAAGTCGAAGATCCCGGCCGGAATCCCGAGCTGGGTGGCCGCCATGTCGCGCAACACCCGGGCGCGTCCGCGCACTCTCAGCAGCGGCGCGGCCACCGAGCCGGGCAGCGACCCGCGCGCCGGCGGCAGCCCCGCCGCTTTGGCGACGCCACGGTAGATGCCTTGCAGGCCAATGGTTTCCGGAGCCGTCAAATGGAACGTCTGACCATCGCGACCTTCGGCGTGCAGGAGCGCGACCAGCGCGTCGGCGACGTAGTCGACCGGGACGACGTTGGTGCGCCCGGTGTCGGGGAGCAGCATCGGGGTCAACGAAGGCAGCACCGCGAGCTTGGCCAGCACGCCGAAGAAGTAGTAGGGCCCGTCGATTTTGTCCATCTCGCCGGTGCGCGAGTCGCCCACCACCACCGCCGGGCGGTAGATGCGGTGGCGCAGCCCGGGCGCCGAGCGCACCAGCGATTCGGCCTCGAACTTGGTCTGGTGGTAGGGGGTCGGCAGCCGCTGGCCTACGTCGAAGTCGTCCTCGGTGTACTCGCCACGGAAGTCGCCCGCCACGGCGATCGACGACACGTGGTGCAAGGTGGCGCCGAGCCGCTCGGCCAGCTCGATCACCGCGCGGGTGCCCTCGACGTTGGTGGCGCGTTGCGCGGCGTCGTCGGCGGTGATGTCGTAGACGGCCGCGCAGTGCACGACGTGGTCGATCTCGCCGAGGTCGTCGAGGGTCTGCTCGGTCAGCGCCAGGTCGGGCAGCTCGCCGACCAGCGGCCTGGCCCGCTCACCCCACTCGGCGGCCAGGCGTTCGAAGCGGCCGAGCGACCCGCGACGGACCAGCACCCAGACCTGGGCGTCGGGCCGGGTGTCGAGGAGACGATCCACGACGCGGCGACCGATGAACCCGGTACCGCCGGTAACGACATACCGCATGCAGCCATCGTGCGGGTCGGCGCCGCACACGTCAACCGGTGCGGGCGTGAAATCAGTTGGCGAAGCTGCGGATGCCGTCCCAGTCGACCAGCGTCCAGCCCGTGATCGGGTTGCCGGTGAGCACCACGCGGCCGGTGTTGGGCAGGGGATGGTTGGTCAGCAGGCTGTCCTTGCCGTTCTTGGCGTTCATCAGCGTCCACACCATGATCGCCGTCCCCTGGCTGAAGACGACGGGCTTGGCGTGGCCGTCGTCGTAGATCTTGCGGACCGCGGCGGTGAACCGGGAGTTGAAATCGGTGCCGCTGGTCGACCCGGGGACGCTGTCCTGCCGGTCGCCGTTGAGCCAGTCCGCCGGGGCCAGCAGGTACGTCGAGGCGGCCATCGTCTCGGGTTTGCCGTTGTACCAGCCGGCGTTGATCGGCCGCAGCCCGTCGAGCACCTCGACCTGCTTGCCCATCTCACCGGCCAGCGGCCCGGCCGTCTGCTGGGCGTCGGCCATGTCGGAGGCGTAGACGGCGTCGAAGTCGTGATGCGCGTGCGCCACCTGCTGGGCCTGGCCCTTGCCGTCGGCGCTCAGGCCGGGGCCCGGAATCGAGGTGTCGATCAGCCCGTCGGACTCGGCCTGGGACTGGGCGTTGCGGATGAAGGTCAGGGTGATGCTGCGGGCCTGCGGTGACCCACCGCCGCAGGCGCCGACGACGACCGCCGCGGCCAGCACCGCCACTGCCTTGAGTGCGTTCCCCATGCGCGTGGACATGGCGATAGCCTGCCCTGCCGACGGCCCCGGTGGGAAGGGTTTGCGATGGTTGGTACGAAATAGGGGCAAAAGCTTCGATTCCGGCGAGAAGGAGACTCCCTCATGGCGATTGACCCCAGTGCCGTCGGCGCGGTGACCGAACCGATGGAGTTCGCATGGACCGACCGGGACACGATGCTGTACGCGCTCGGCGTCGGCGCCGGTCTCGACGACCTGTCGTTCACCACCGAGAACAGCCACGACATCACCCAGCAGGTGCTGCCCACCTACGCGGTCATCTGCTCACCGGCCTTCGCGGCGGCGGGCAAGATCGGGACCTTCAACCACGCCCTGCTGCTGCACGGGTCGCAGGGCATCCGGCTGCACGCGCCCCTGCCGCCCGCTGGCAAGCTGTCGGTGGTCTCCGAGGTCGCCGACATCCAGGACAAGGGCGAGGGCAAGAACGCCATCATCGTGCTCCGCGGCCGCGGCACCGACCCCGCGTCGGGCGAGCTGATCGCCGAGACGCTGACCACGCTGGTCATCCGCCAGTCGGGCGGGTTCGGCGGACAGCCCGGTCAGCGGCCGGTCGCCCCGGAGATCCCCGACCGCGAGCCCGACGCGCGCATCGCGCTGCCCACCCGCGAGGACCAGGCGCTGATCTACCGGCTCTCCGGGGACCGCAACCCGCTGCACAGCGACCCGTGGTTCGCCAAGGAGTTGGCCGGGTTTCCCAAGCCGATCCTGCACGGCCTGTGCAGCTACGGGGTGGCCGGCCGCGCGCTGGTCGCCGAGCTCGGTGGCGGCGTGGCCGCCAACATCACCGCGATCGACGCGCGGTTCACTTCGCCGGTGTTCCCCGGCGAGACGCTGACCACGCTGATCTGGCGCACCGAACCGGGCAAGGCGGTCTTCCGCACCGAGGTGTCGGCGCCGGACGGTTCGGACGTCCGGGTCGCGCTGGACGACGGCGCGGTGGAGTACGTGGCTTAGGGCGCCGTCCCGGCGGCGCCGGCGCTGCGTGGGCCGAGTGTCGGCCGACGGAACGGGTCGCTGTGCGCGGGAACCTCCGCGGGTCAGTTCCCGCGATCGTCGGTCAACCGTCGCGCCAGCCGGTTGGTGAACTCGCTCACCGCCGCGGGGCTGTCCAGCCCGAACAGCGCGGCGGTGGCGCGGTCGCCGTCCTCGTCGTGGCGCACGAGGATGGGCACGCCGCCGTCGCGCACCGCGTCGAACGCGTCCTCGTCGGTGATGTCGTCGCCCAGGTAGATCGGCGTCAGCGCGCCCGAGCCCGCGAGGTGCAGGTGCTCGAGCACCCAGCGCAGCGTCTTGCCCTTGTCCCAGTCGAGGTCCGGGCGCAGCTCGATGACCTCGCGGCCCGTGGTCACCCGCAGCGCGCTGTGCCGGCCGGCCGCGCGCACCGCCGCGGCCACCTCGCCGACCCGGTCCCGCGGGGCGTTGCGGTAGTGCACGGCCACCCCGAATCGCTTGTGCTCCACCATGACGCCGGGAATCGGCCCGAGCCGCTCGCGCAGCTGGGCGGCCGCACGCTCCAGCACGGGGATGGCCGCGGCCGCGTCGTCGTTCTGGTGGTGTGTCCCGTCGGGCGCGGTCAGCTCGAACCCGTGGCTGCCGGCGTACCAGATTCCGGGTACGCCGACACGGCGGGTCACGTCGGCCAGGTCGCGGCCGGACAGCACGGCGACCGGGCACCGCGCCGCCAGCTTCTGCAGCGCCGTTGTCGCGCCCGCGATGGGCCGGGCCGCGTCCGGGTCGTCGACGATGTCCGACAGTGTGCCGTCGAAGTCGTAGAACACCGCCGGGTTCGACGGCGGGTCCAGGGCCTGCGCCGCGTCGGGAAGCTGCGACATCCGGTGGTCCCCGGTCCGCACCATGAGCTCGTCCACGTCGGCCACCACCGCGTCGGCGCCGGCCTCGTCCAGCGCGTCGCGGCGCCCCGCCCGGTCTTCTCCCGCGGCCACGCCGACCACCAACGCGAAACCGCCCTCGCGCGCGGCCGTGACCTCGGCGACGTCGCTCGCCACGACGACGCAGCGGCCCGGCCGCACCCGCAGGCGCTCGGCCGCCGCGGCCGGGTCGTCGGCGCGCGCGGCGAACAGATCCGCCGGTACGTCGCGGCGGTGGCCGGGCGCGAAGACGGCGGTGCCGAGCCCCACGTCGGCCAACCGGTGCACCATCGTCACCGCCGATTCCAGCGCTTCGCCCCCGGCATCGGTCACCGCGTCGAGGGCGAAGACCGCGGCGTCATGGCGGCGGGGGTCGATGACGACCGGCTCCGGCGTGCGCACCACCCAACCTTCTCATGGTGGCCGGTGCGGCCGGGGCCGGGCCGGTGCCGCGCGTGCGCCGGCGGTCCCTGGCGAACAGCACCACCGAGTCCTCGCTGAGCGCCACCAGCCGGGCCATGCCGACCTCGATGGCGGCGGCCAGCCGCCTGACGTCGCAGGCGGCGTGGTAGTCGGCGGTGATGCCGAAGACGAGCTCGTCGCCGTAGCCGAGCACCGCGACACCGGTGCTCAGCCGCGCGGCCGTCGGGGGGATCGGCAGCAGGCGCTCCATGGTCTGGCCCATCAGCCGCAGCTGGCGCCGTGGGCCCGGGAGGCTGGTCGCCAGCGTCACCAGGTCGCCCTGCGGGAGCCGGTCCATGAGCTGTAAGAGATTGCCCCGCAAGATCGTTGGCAGGTGTTTCAGCGCCGACTCGACGATGCCGGCGCCGGGCTGCCCGGCCTTCCGCCGGGTCGCCACGGTGCGGAGTCGGCGCACCGGGTCGTCGTGTTCGACCGGCAGGTAGACCGGCATGGCCGCGCGGCTCGGCGTCGGCACCACGGTGGGCAGCGAATCGGCCCGCGGCTGCTCGCCGCGCTGCAGCAGCACCGTGCGGAATCCCTCGGTGATCGCCGCGAGCGCGACGTCGTCGGCGGTCACGCCGAACTTGCGGCAGACGCGGTCGACGTCGGCGATCGGCACCCGCACCGTGCGGTACCGGCGCATGGTGGCCGCGCCGGGCGGCGTCCGCAGCGCGGGGCAGACCGCGCCCACCAGTGCGTTGGCGACGGTACCCGCGGCGGACGACGCCCGCCACAGCGCGTGCGGCCACCCGTGCCCGGCGGGTTGCGACGGCGAAAGCTGTTCGGCTACAACGTGGTTGGCGAACTCCGCCGGGTCGTTCTCGTCGCACAACCGGGTGAGCAGGCGGGCGGGGGAGTTGTCCCCGGTCAGGCGGTGGTGCACCTTCATCAGGATCGCCCACTTCCCGCCCTGCAGGCCCTCGATGACCCAGCACTCCCAGGGTGGCCGGTCCGGGTCGAGGGGGCGTTCGAGGGCGAAGGCGATGGCGGCCGACAGCTCGGCGTCGCCGCCCGGGCGGCAGATCGCCACGCGGCGCACGTGGTGGGCGAGCTCGAGCCGCGGAGGGTCGACCCACCCGGGGCCGTGAGGTGGGGGCCGCAGCGCCTGGGAGCAACGTGGCAGCGATTGAAAACGTTCGGCCAGAAGGCTTTTCAACAGCGCATGGTTGGGAACTCCGTCGACGACGGCGACCGCGCCGACGGCCAGGCCGGCATGCCGGTCCGCGGAGGTGGTGAGGTAGGACGTGTCCAGTGCCTTCAGCTGCGCCATGCTCGGTTCCCGCCGTCGATTTTTCCTCGCCCCGTACCAGTATCGGGTCCGGCGTCCCGGCGCGGTAGGCCCGTGGCGTTAAGAACGTGTTGTGCAGTTGAAGAGGTGATTAACAACCGCACCCGCCCGTATCGAACAAACATTCGATAGATTGGGGCACGTGGGCTGGTTCAACGGGCCGCCGAGCTGGGCGGAGATGGAGCGGGTGCTCGACGGCAAACCGCGCCACGGCGGTGCGCTGTCGCAGCCCGAGCAGGAGGGCCCCCTGTCGGGCAGGCGCGCGGCGTACCGCCCGCCCGATGGCGGCCGGCGGGCCCGCTCGCCGGTCCCGTACGCCGAGCTGCACGCGCATTCGGCGTTCAGTTTTCTCGACGGCGCCGGCACGCCCGAGGAACTGGTCGAGGAGGCGGCCCGGCTGGGCCTGCGCGCGTTGGCGCTCACCGACCACGACGGTTTCTACGGGGCGGTGCGGTTCGCCGAAGCCGCCGCCGAACTCGACATGCGCACCGTGTTCGGGGCCGAGCTGTCTTTGGGGCCGGGGGCTCGCACCGAGGCGCCGGACCCGCCCGGCCCGCACCTGCTGGTACTGGCCTGCGGCCCGGAAGGCTACCGGCGGCTGTCACGGCAGCTGGCGGCCGCGCACCTGGCCGGCGGGGAGAAGGGCAAGCCCCGCTACGACTACGACGCGCTGACGCGGGCTGCCGGCGGGCACTGGCACATCCTGACCGGGTGCCGCAAAGGGCATGTGCGCCAAGCCCTTTCCGCGGGTGGCCCGGCTGCCGCCGAGCGGGCGCTGGCCGACCTGGTGGACCGGTTCGGGGCGGAGCGGGTGAGCATCGAGCTGACCCATCACGGCCACCCGCTCGACGACGAACGCAACGCCGCGCTGGCTGGCCTGGCGCCGCGCTTCGGTGTCGGCGTCGTCGCCACCACCGGGGCGCATTTCGCCCAGCCGTCGCGCGGCCGGCTGGCCATGGCGATGGGGGCGATCCGAGCCCGCCAGTCCCTGGACTCGGCCGCGGGCCGGCTGGCCCCGCTGGGCGGTGCGCACCTGCGTTCCGGCGAGGAGATGGCCCGGCTGTTCGCATGGCATCCCGGCGCGGTGACCGCCGCCGCCGAGCTCGGCGAGCGGTGCGCATTCGGGCTGGCGCTGATCGCCCCGCAGCTGCCGCCGTTCGAGGTTCCCGACGGGCACACCGAGGACAGCTGGCTGCGGCACCTGACTATGACGGGTGCGCGTGACCGCTACGGGCTCCCCGAGGCCGCCCCCCGCGCGTACGCCCAGATCGAGCACGAGCTGAAAGTCATTGCCCAGCTGACGTTTCCGGGTTACTTCCTGGTGGTGCACGACATCGCCCGGTTCTGCCGGGACAACGACATCCTCTGCCAGGGCCGGGGGTCGGCCGCCAATTCCGCGGTCTGCTATGCCCTGGGTGTGACCGCGGTGGACCCGGTGGCCAACGAGCTGTTGTTCGAGCGCTTCCTGTCGCCGGCCCGCGACGGGCCGCCCGATATCGACATGGACATCGAGTCCGACCAACGCGAAAAGGTCATCCAGTACGTGTACGACAAATACGGCCGCGACTACGCCGCCCAGGTCGCCAACGTGATCACCTACCGGGGGCGGATCGCGGTGCGCGACATGGCCCGCGCGCTGGGCTTCTCCCAAGGCCAGCAGGACGCGTGGAGCAAGCAGATCGGCCACTGGAACGGGCTCGCGGACTCACCCGACGTCGCAGGCATCCCGGCGCAGGTGATCGACCTGGCGCAACAGATCCGCAACCTGCCACGCCACATGGGCATCCACTCCGGGGGCATGGTGATCTGCGACCGCCCGATCGCCGACGTGTGCCCGGTGGAGTGGGCGCGCATGGCGGGGCGCAGCGTCCTGCAGTGGGACAAAGACGACTGCGCGGCAATCGGTTTGGTGAAGTTCGACCTGCTCGGGCTGGGCATGCTCTCGGCACTGCACTACGCCATCGACCTGGTGGCCGAGCACAAGGGCATCGAGGTGGACCTGGCCCGGCTGGACCTGTCCGAGCCGGCGGTGTACGAGATGCTCGCGCGCGCCGATTCGGTCGGCGTGTTCCAGGTGGAGTCGCGCGCGCAGATGGCCACGCTGCCGCGCCTTAAGCCGCGGATCTTCTACGACCTGGTGGTCGAGGTCGCGCTGATCCGTCCCGGCCCCATCCAGGGCGGGTCGGTGCACCCCTACATCCGGCGGCGCAACGGCCTGGACCCGGTCACCTACGACCACCCGTCGATGGAATCGGCGCTGCGAAAGACGCTGGGGGTGCCCCTTTTTCAGGAGCAGCTGATGCAACTCGCGGTCGACTGCGCCGGCTTCTCCGCCGCCGAGGCCGACCAGTTGCGCCGCGCCATGGGCTCCAAGCGCTCGACCGAGCGCATGCGGCGGCTGCGCGACCGCTTCTACGACGGGATGCGCGCGCTGCACGGCGCCTCCGAGGAGGTGATCGACCGGATCTACGAAAAGCTGGAGGCCTTCGCCAATTTCGGCTTCCCGGAAAGTCACGCGCTGAGCTTCGCGTCGCTGGTGTTCTACTCGTCGTGGTTCAAGCTGCACCACCCGGCGGCGTTCTGCGCGGCGCTGCTGCGTGCCCAGCCGATGGGTTTCTACTCGCCGCAGTCGCTGGTGGCCGACGCGCGCCGCCACGGCGTGACGGTGCACGGCCCGTGCGTCAACGCCAGCCTGGCGCACGCCACGCTCGAGAACGCCGGCACCGAGGTGCGCCTGGGGCTGGGCGCGGTCCGCCATATCGGCGAGGATTTCGCCGAGCGGCTGGTAGAAGAGCGAAAGGCCAACGGCCCGTTCGCTTCCCTGCTGGACCTGACGGCCCGGTTGCAACTGAGCGTGCCGCAGACCGAGGCGCTGGCGACGGCCGGGGCGCTGGGGTGCTTCGGCATGTCGCGGCGCGAGGGCCTGTGGGCGGCCGGGGCCGCGGCCACCCAGCGGCCGGACCGGCTGCCCGGGGTGGGGGCGAGCTCGCACGTCCCGGCGCTGCCGGGGATGAGCGAGCTGGAGCTGGCCGCCGCCGACGTGTGGGCCACCGGCGTCTCCCCGGACAGCTACCCGACGCAGTTCCTGCGCGAAGACCTCGACGCGCTGGGGGTGGTGCCCGCCGGGAAGCTGCTGAGCGTGCCCGACGGCGACCGGGTGCTGATCGCCGGCGCGGTGACCCACCGGCAGCGCCCCGGCACCGCTCAGGGCGTGACGTTTGTCAACCTCGAGGACGAGACCGGGATGGTCAACGTGCTGTGCACGCCGGGGGTGTGGGCGCGGCACCGCAAGCTGGCGAACACGGCGCCGGCGCTGCTGGTGCGCGGTCAGGTGCAGAACGCCAGCGGCGCCGTCACCGTCGTCGCCGAACGGCTGGGCCGCATCAGCCTGGCCGTCGGATCGCGCTCCCGCGACTTCCGGTGAGGCCCGCCGGCCTCACCTCCGCGAGGGTGCGCAGAATGCCACCCAACCCCGGCGTGTCGCGTGCAGACACGCACCCTCGCGAGGGGAGGAGGTCCCGACGGTAGTGTCCGGATCATGACCCTGAACCTGTCCGTCGACGAACTCCTCACCACCACCCGCTCGGTCCGCAAACGCCTCGACTTCGACAAGCCGGTGTCCCACGAGGTGCTGATGGAGTGCCTCGAACTGGCGCTGCAGGCGCCCACCGGGTCCAACGCGCAGGGCTGGCAGTGGGTGTTCGTCGAGGACGCCGACAAGAAGAAGGCGATCGCCGACATCTACCTCGCCAACGCCCGCGACTACCTCAGCCTGCCCGCGGCGCAGTACCCCGAGGGCGACACCCGCGGCGAGCGGATGGACAAGGTCAAGGATTCGGCGCTCTACCTCGCCGAGCACATGCACGAGGCGCCGGTGCTGCTGATCCCCTGCTTGGAGGGCAAGGTGGACAAGGCGCCGCTGGGCCTGAGCGCCTCGTTCTGGGCGTCGCTGTTCCCCGCCGCGTGGAGCTTCTGCCTGGCGCTGCGCTCACGCGGCCTGGGCACCTGCTGGACGACGCTGCACCTGATCAACGACGGTGACCAGCGGGCCGCCGAGGTGCTGGGCATCCCGCACGACAAATACAGCCAGGGCGGGCTGTTCCCGATCGCCTACACCAAAGGCACCGACTTCCGCCCGGCCAAGCGGCTGCCTGCCGACCAGGTCACCCACTGGGACACGTGGTAACTCAGGGTGTGATTGCCCGGCCCGCGCACGGGCCGTATCGTCGCCGGGCTATACGCCCCCGAGGTAGCCGTGCTGGCGCCACGCCTCGTACGCGGCGACGGCCGCGGCGTTCGACAGGTTCAGCGAGCGCCGGCCCGCCAGCATCGGAATCCGCACCTGCGCGGTGACGTGCGCGTCGGCCAGGGTCTCCGCGTCCAGCCCGGTGGGTTCGGGGCCGAACATCAGGACGTCCCCGGCCAGGTATCCGACGTCGGCGAACGAGGTGGGCGCCTGCGCGGTGAACGCGAACACCCGCGCCGGCATCAGCGCGTCCCACGCGGCCGGCAGCGATGCGTGCACGGTGACCGACGCCAGGTCGTGATAGTCCAGCCCGGCGCGCCGCAGCTGCGGTTCGGACAGGTCGAAGCCCAGCGGCTCGACCAGATGCAGCTCGCAGCCGGTGGCGGCCGCCGTCCGGATGGCGTTGCCCGTGTTCGGCGGGATGCGCGGGCAGACGAACAGCAAGCGGAACATGGGGTGATCATGACAAAGCCGCGTGCCCGCACCCGCGCCGCGGGTTTGCCGGTGCTGCCCGCCGGAGTGCGGGGCCGGCTCCCGGGGGCTGTGTCTGCTCAGTAAC
This sequence comes from Mycobacterium sp. TH-M103, assembly GCF_057473785.1. Classification (NCBI taxonomy): domain Bacteria; kingdom Bacillati; phylum Actinomycetota; class Actinomycetes; order Mycobacteriales; family Mycobacteriaceae; genus Mycobacterium; species Mycobacterium sp. TH-M103. The sequence goes on along the minus strand of NZ_JBYCLG010000102.1, from coordinate 14,835 downwards.
GATTCTGGTGACCTGGGCCGCGGGCTGTCATACTCGTCGGATTGCCACGTGTATACCGCTCGCGCCCTCTGCGCGCGGCGGGTGGAATAAAGCAGGAAGTTTCATGAGCCTCTGGTTTGTATTGGCGCCGAACGCGAGCGCAGCGGCCGGTCACGCGGCCGCACCCGCGTGACCATGTTCACCCGCCCGGCCCACCTGGCCGCGGCGGCGCCGTCCGGGCCGGCCCCGACCCCCGCCCCCGGCGGGCATCGCGCGAAACGCCCACCGGCCTGGTCGCCGGGCAACTGGCCGGTCCGCGCGAAGGTCCTGGCGATCGTGCTGGTGCCGCTGATGTTGGCGACGGTCTTCGGCGCGCTGCGCGTCCACGGCGAGATGGCCAACTCCGGTGAGCTCAAGCTGGCCGCCGCCCGCGCCGACGTGCTGCCTGCGGTCGCCAAATACATGTCCGCCATGGACGTCGCGTTGCTGGCCGGTTCCACCGAGCGCGACGTCGAAGGCGCCAAGAAGAACTACGAAGCCCGCAAGTACGAACTGCAGCAGCGACTGGCCGACACCGACGTCACCCCCGACGTCCGGTCGGGGGTCGACACGCTGCTCAACGCCGGTCAGGCGCTGCTGGACAAGGTGGCTGACAACAGCATCGGTTTGCGCGAGCGGATCACGACCTATGCCCCGATACTGTTGACGGCCGAGGACGTCATCAACGCCTCGGTGCGCGTCGACGACCAGCGGATCCGGACCGAGACCCAGGGCCTGAGCCGGGCGGTCGGGGCCCGCGGGCAGATGACCATGCAGAAGATCCTGGTCACCCGGGGAGCGGACCTGCCCGAGCCCGCGCTGCGGACGTCGATGATCACCCTGGCCGGCACCGAACCGTCGACGCTGTTCGGGATGAGCCAGGTGCTCGGCGTCGGCTCGCCGGACGCCAAGGCGCTGCAGCAGCAGATGGTGACCCGGATGGCGATCATGTCGGATCCGGCCAGCGTGCTCGTCGACAACCCGGACCTGCTGCGCTCGATCCAGACCACCGACGACCTCGCCGGCCAGATCATCGACGGCACGACGGCCGCGATCACCAAGTCGGTGCGCGCCCAGGCCGCCGAGCGGCACGACGCCGCGGTCCTGGACGCCGTCCTGGTGGCCGCCGCGATCGTGATCGCGCTGATCGTCGTCCTGCTGGTGGCGCGCGCGCTCGTCGTGCCGCTGCGAGTGCTGCGCGACGGCGCGCTCAAAGTCGCCCACACCGACCTCGAGGAGGAGGTGGCCCGGGTCAAGGCGGGCGGCGCCGAACCGGTCCCGCAGCCGCTGCCGGTGTACACCACCGAGGAGATCGGCCAGGTCGCCCACGCGGTCGACGAGCTGCACACCCGGGCGCTGCTGCTCGCCGGCGACGAGGCGCGGCTGCGGTTGCTGGTCAACGACATGTTCGAGACCATGTCGCGGCGCAGCCGTTCCCTGGTCGACCAGCAGCTGTCGCTGATCGACCGGCTGGAGCGCGACGAGCGGGATCCCGAACGCCTGGACAGCCTGTTCCGGCTGGATCACCTGGCGGCCCGGCTGCGCCGCAACAGCGCCAACCTGCTGGTGCTTGCCGGTGCGCAGCTCGCCCGCGACCAGCGCGAACCGGTGCCGCTGTCGACGGTGGTCAACGCCGCGGTGTCCGAAGTGGAGGACTACCGCCGGGTCGAGATCCTCGGGCTGCCCGACTGCGCGCTGGTCGGTGCGGTGGCCGGCGGGGTCATCCACCTGTTCGCCGAGCTGATCGACAACGCGCTGAGCTACTCCCCGCCGACGACGCCGGTCCGGGTCTCCGGCACGCCCGGCGGCGACGGCGGCGTGCTGCTGCGGATCGCCGACGCGGGCCTGGGCATGAGCGACGCCGACCGGCGCATCGCCAACACCAGGCTGCAAGAGGGCGGCGACGTCACCCCCGACCCCACTCCCGACAATGCCCGGCACATGGGGCTGTTCGTGGTGGGCCGGATCGCCGCCCGGCACGGCATCCGGGTCGGGCTGCGGGGCCCGGCGGGCCAGGAAGCCGGATCCGGCACGACGGCCGAGATCTACCTGCCGCCGACCGTGCTCGACGGTGCGGCGCCGGCCCCCGTGGAGACGGCCGGGTCGTGGGCGCCGTCGGTGTCCGCGACGGGCGCCGAACCGACCGGCCCGCAGGCGGAGCCCGAGCCCGAGCCCGAGCCGGCGCCCCGCAACGGGTCCGGGCCCACGGTGACGTTGTTGCCGCGTCGCAACCCGGGCTCGAGCGGCATCACCGACGTCCCCGCCCCGCCGGCGCCGGAACAGCCCAGGCGCGGCCGCCGCGAGCTGGCCAACCCGTGGTGGGAGGGCGGCGCGCGGGCCCAGCCGGAAACCCCGAAAGCCCCCGAAACCCCGAAAGCCCCCGAAACCCCGAAAGCCCCCGAAACCCCGAAAACCCCCGAAACCCCGAAACCCCCGGAGGCCCCGGGCGTGTCGGACACCTCGGCGTTCTTCGCGGCCCGCTCCAGGGAGCTGCGTGAGCGCACCACACCAGCGGTCGACAGTCCCGCGTCCCAGGCCGGCCCGGCCGACGACGTGATCTACCGGCGGATGCTCTCGGAGATGCTGGGCGACCCGCACGACCTGGTCAACAGCCCCGACCTGGACTGGCAGTCCGTATGGGACCGCGGCTGGTCGCTGGCCGCCGAGGCCGAGGACAAGCCCGTCGAGGCGCGCACCGCCGAGCACGGTTTGCCGGTCCGCACGCCCGGGGCCCGGCTGGTGCCCGGCGCAGCTGACGATGACGAGCCGAGCGGCGACGAGCGGCCCGGCAACGGCATCGCGCACCCGGCGCGTGACCCCGAGGCGGTTCGCGCGTCGTTCAGCAGCCATTTCGGCGGGGTGCGCACCGGGCGGACGCACGCCCGTGAGACGAGCAACGGAACGGATCAACCATGACCTCGGGGGGTAGTTCGCTGGACTGGCTGGTGACGAAGTTCGCCCGCGAGGTCCCCGGGGTGGCGCATGCGCTGCTGGTGTCCGTCGACGGGCTGCCCATCGCCGCCAGCGAACACCTGCCGCGGGAGCGCGCCGACCAGTTAGCGGCGGTGGCCTCGGGGCTGGCCAGCCTCGCGACCGGGGCCGCGCAGCTGTTCGAGGGTGGGCAGGTGCTGCAGTCGGTGGTCGAGATGCAGAACGGCTATCTGCTGCTGATGCGGGTCGGCGACGGCTCGCATCTGGCCACGCTGGCCGCGACGTCCTGCGACATCGGCCAGATCGGCTACGAGATGGCCATCCTGGTCGAGCGCGTCGGCAGCGTCGTGCAGTCCACCCGCCGGTCCAGCGTGTCGTGATCCGCGATGGAACCCGAGCCCTGGCCGTCCCCGCGTAAGGCGAGCCTGGTCCGGCCGTACACGTTGACGGCCGGGCGCACCGACACCGACGTCGACCTCCCCCTGGAAGCGCCGATCCAGACGCTGCAGGCCGGCCTTGCCCACCAGTGGCCACCCAAGGATCCGAAAGGCACGATCATCCAGTTGTGTGTCAGCAGCCCGTCGGTCGCCGAAATCGCGGCCCGGCTCGATCTGCCGGTCGGCGTCGCGCGCGTCCTGGTCGGCGATCTGGTTCTGTCCGGCTACCTTCAGGTGCACAGGACGTTGACAGCACTTTCGACCCGCGATGAGCGCCACGAGCTCATAGGAAGGACTCTGCGTGGCTTACGAGCACTCTGATGCCCGGCCGGACGGGGGAGCGCACGCCTCGACGAAGATCGTCGTCGCGGGCGGGTTCGGCGCCGGGAAGACGACGTTCGTCGGCGCGGTGTCCGAGATCATGCCGCTGCGCACCGAGGCGATGCTCACCGACGCCTCGGCCGGCGTGGACGCGCTCGAGGCCACCCCGGACAAGCGGACCACCACCGTCGCGATGGACTTCGGCCGCATCACCCTCGATGAGGACCTGGTGCTCTACCTGTTCGGCACCCCGGGGCAGCGGCGGTTCTGGTTCATGTGGGACGACCTGGTGCGCGGCGCGATCGGGGCGATCGTGCTCGTCGACGTGCGGCGCCTGCAGGACAGCTTCGCCGCAGTCGACTTCTTCGAGCACCGCAAGCTGCCGTTTTTGGTCGCGGTCAACGAGTTCGAGGGCGCACCCCGCTACCCCGCCGGCGAGGTGCGCGAGGCGCTGGCCCTGCCCCCACACATCCCGGTGATCACCGTCGACGCCCGCGACCGCCGCTCGGCCACCGACGCGCTGATCGCCGTCAGCGAGTACGCGCTGGAAAGCCTGGCCGCGAGCTGAGCGCCCCGCAGCCCTGCGCCGACCGCCACTTCGAGGGCCGGGACTTCCGCGACGAGGACCTCGGCCGGCTGCGCACCGAACGGGTCGTGTTCACCGACTGCGACTTCAGCGGCGCCAACCTGGGCGAGTCGGAGCACCGCGGGTCGGCGTTCCGCAACTGCACCTTTCGGCGGACCGTGCTGTGGCGCGCGACGTTCGCGCAGTGCAGCATGCTGGGCTCGGTCTTCGAGCAGTGCCGGCTGCGCCCGGTCACGTTCGACGAGGTGGACTTCACCCTCGCGGTGCTCGGCGGTAACGACTTGCGCGGCCTCGACCTGAGCGGCTGCCGGCTGCGCGAGACCAGCCTGGTCGAAACCGACCTGCGCAAGGCGGTGCTGCGCGGCGCCGACCTCACCGGCGCGCGGACCACCGGCGCCAGGTTCGACGACGCCGACCTGCGCGGCGCCGTGGTGGAGCCCGCGCTGTGGCGGACCGCCGCCCTGGCGGGCGCCCGCGTCGACGTCGACCAGGCCCTGGCCTTCGCGCTGGCGCACGGGCTGCGGCTGGACGCCGCGTCGACCTAGTGCCTGAGCCGGATGCGCCACCGCACGATCGCCGCGTAGGCCACCGTCAGCGCGCCCAGCATCGCCATGTCGAACAGCCAGGCGCCCGGGGTGTGGCGCCAGTGGCTGTCGTGGGGCACCAGCGTCCCGGGCACCAGCGCGTCCACGTTCACCGTCGACGCCGAGGCCGCGTAGCCCCACCGCGCGGGCACCGCCCACGACACCTGGTCCAGCACGATCCGGCCGGTGACCGGGATCAGGCCACCGGCCAGCACGAGCTGCAGCATCAGCGAGACCACCAGCAGCGGCATGATCTGCTCGTTGGAGCGCACCAGCGACGACAGCACCAGCCCGAGGATCGCCGAGGCCACGCACGTCGCGGCGACGGTCACGAACAGCTCGAGGCTCGGATCCCCGAGCAACACCGCCCCCTGGGTAGGCGCCCCCTTGCCGGCGATGACGATGCCCGTCGCGATCGCCGCCTGCACGACCGCGAAGACGCAGAACACGACCATCTTGGCGCCCAGGTAGGCCCCCGTCGACAGGCCGACCGCCTGTTCCCGCCGGAAGATGGGGCGCTCGCCGATCAGGTCGCGGATGGTCAGCGCGGTGCCCATGAAGACGGCCGCGATCGACAGCAGCGTGAGGATCTGCGCCGACTCGTCAGGGGTGTCGCTGGTCGGCGGGGCCACGCCGAACCCGGTGTCGCCCGGCACCGTCAGCGACAGCCCGCCCATGACGAACGGCAGCAGCGCCAGGAACAGGAAGTAGGCGCGGTCGGCGACCACCAGCCGGACCTGGCGGCGGGTGACCGTGGAGAGCTGACGGCGCACGCTGGTGTGCGCGGGGGCGCCCAGGTCGGCCGGCGCCGCCGGGGTCGGCGGGGGCTGCTTCTGCGCGTCCTTCTGGGCCAGGAAGCGCCGGTTGGCCTCCTCGGGGTCGGCGCCCACCTTGGCGAAGATGTGGGCCCAGTTGGTGGTGCCCATGACGTCGCCGATCCCGCCGGGCGGGCCCAGGAAGGCGGTCCTGCCGCCGGGGGCCAGCAGCAGCACCTGGTCGCAGACGTCGAGGTAGGTCAGCGAGTGGGTGACCACCAGCACCACCCGGCCGGCGTCGGCCAGCTGGCGCAGCATCGTCATCACCTGCAGGTCCAGCGCCGGGTCCAGCCCCGAGGTCGGCTCGTCGAGGATCAGCAGCGACGGCCCGGTGAGCAGTTCGAGCGCCACCGAGGCGCGTTTGCGCTGCCCGCCTGACAGCTTGTCGACGCGGGTGTCGGCGTGCTGGGTCATCCCGAGCTCGTCGAGCACCTGCGCGACCACCTGTTCCCGGTCGGCCTTGCTGGTGTCGGGCGGCAGCCGCAGCTCGGCCGCGTAGCCCAGGGCCTGGTTGACCGTCAGCTGGCGGTGCACGACGTCGTCCTGGGGGACCATCCCGATCCTGGTGCGCAGCGACGCGTACTCGGTGTGGATGTCGTGGCCCTCGAAGGTGACCGAACCCGCGCTCGGGGTCGCGTAGCCGGCGATCAGCCGCGACAGGGTGGTCTTCCCGGCGCCGGACCCGCCGATGATGGCGGTCAGTGTGCCGGGCCGGGCGGTCATCGAGATCCGCTCGAGCAGGCTCTTGCCGTCGACGCTGAAGCCGACCTCGTGCACCTCCAGCCCGCCGGTGCGGGTGGCCGGCTCCTGGCGGCGCACGAGGACCCCGTCGCCGAACACCAGGTCGACGTTGCCGATCGTGACCACGTCGCCCTCGGCGAGCACGGCGGACCCGACCCTGATCCCGTTGACGAAGGTGCCGTTGATGCTGTTCGCATCGCGGATCTCGGTGCCGAGCGGCGTTGGCGCCAGGAATGCGTGATGGCGTGAGGCCAGCACGTCGTGGATGACGATGTCGTTGTCGAGCGACCGCCCGATCCAGGCGGGGCCGCCCGGTGGCGGCGGCTCACCACCGGCGTCGGGCCCGATTGTCCGGACCCGGGTGGTCGGGAACTCGGCGATCTCGCCGGTGACGCCGATCTGGGTCGGCGGGTCCGGGTCGGGCGCGGCCGGCGGGGGCACGTGGATGGCGGTGGTGCGCTGCGCGTCGTCGGGCGGGCGCCGGCGCCAGCTGCGGGTGGGCGGGTCGGGCCTGTCGGGCGGCGCGACCGGCGCCGCCGGCGGCGCCAGGCCCACGGCCCCGTCGTGGCGTCCGACCTCGAACGTGAGCCGTGGCCCGTCGGGCTTGCCGATGTTGATGCTCTGGCCGTCGTGAATGTAGGCGGTCGGCACCCGCTGGCCGTTGACGAACATCCCGTTCAACGAGTTGTTGTCGACGGCCGTCCACCCGCCCTCGCCGAACCGCAGCAACAGGTGTGCGCGCGCGATCAACGGGTGCGCCACGCGCAGGTCGGCGCGCACGTCGTTGCCGACGACGACGTCGCGGCCGGGGGCGAAGCTGCTCTGGGTTTTGTCGATCCGAACCGTGAGCACGGGCTGCGCGGGACGAGTCACCAGACCAGATTAATGACGGCGACGGCTGTCGCGCCCGAGCCGGGTTTCAGCGCTTCAGGCGGATGTGCCACCGGATGAAGCCGGCGTAGGCCACCGACAACGCCGCCAGCATGAACATGTCGAACACCAGAATGTGCTTGGAGTGCTGCCAGATCGGGTCGTTGGTCGGGATCTGCTTGACCTTGACCAGCGCCGGGAAGTCGATCGAGGCCGCGCCCGCAGCGTAACCCCAGCGTGCCGGGGTCACCCAGGCGAGCTGCTCGAGCCCGAAACGGCCGTAGACCGGGATCATGCCGCCGGAAAGTACCAGTTGGGACATGATCGACACCACCAGCATCGGCATGATCTGTTCGTTGGACTGCGCCAGCGCCGACAACAGCAGCCCGAGCATCGCCGACGCCACACAGGTGCCGGCGACGGTGACGAACAGCGAGAAGGTGGAGTTGCCCAGGAACAGGGCCGGTGCGGTTGGGGCGCCCTTGCCGATCCGCACGATCAATGTCGCCACCGCTGCCTGGCCGGTCGCGAACACGGAGAAGACCGCGATCTTGGCGAGCAGGTAGGCGTTGGTGGACAGGCCCACCGCCTGTTCCCGCTTGAAGATCGGGCGCTCGCCGATCAGGTCGCGGATGGTCAGCGCCGTGCCCATGAAGACGGCGCCGATGTTGAGCAGCACCATGATGTATTGCGGCTGCGTGGGCGCGGCACCGAGCGGATTGGCGGGCCCGAGGCCCGGGTTGGACCCCTTCACCGTCAGCGACAAGCCGCCGATGAGGAACGGCAGCACCGCCAGGAAGATCGTGTATCCCCGGTCGGATATAACCAGCCGGACCTGCCGACGGGCGATCGTGGACAGTTGCCGCCATAGATCCGTCTTGGGCGGCTCGCCCAGGTCCGCCGGGCTCTGCGGCGACGGTGGCCGCTGCGCATGGTCGCCGCGCTCCTTGAAGCGGCGGTTGGCCTCGTCCGGGTCGGCGCCCACGTTGGCGAAGATGTCCGCCCAGTTGCGGGTGCCCATCGCGGCCTCGACCTGGTCGGGCGGGCCGCAGAACGCGGTCTTGCCGCCGGGTGCGACCAGCAGGATCTGGTCGCAGACGTCCAGGTAGGACACCGAGTGGGTGACCACCAGCACCACGCGCCCCGCGTCGGCCAGCTGGCGCAGCATCAGCATGACCTGGCGGTCCAGCGCCGGGTCCAGGCCCGAGGTGGGCTCGTCCAGCAGCAACAGCGACGGCTGGGTGAGCAGTTCGAGCGCCACCGAGGCGCGTTTGCGCTGGCCGCCCGACAGCTTGTCTACCCGGGTGTCGGCGTGCTTGGTCATGTCGAGCTCTTCGAGCACCTGGGCGACGATCTGCGCCCGCTCCTCTTTGCTAGTGTCCGGCGGGAGGCGCAGCTCGGCGGCGTAGTTGAGGGCCTGGTTGACGGTCAGTTGGCGGTGCACGACGTCGTCCTGCGGGACCATCCCGATCCGGCTACGCATGTTCGCGTATTCCTTGTGGATGTCGTGTCCCTCGAAGCAAACCGTGCCTGAGCTGGGGCTGGTGTACCCGACGATCAGCCGCGACAGCGTGGTCTTGCCCGCGCCGGAACCACCGATGATGGCCGTCAGCGTCCCGGGACGGGCCGTCAGCGAGATGTGGTCGATCAGTTGTTTGCCGTGCTCGACGCTGAAGCAGACCGAGTTCACCTCCAGGCCGCCGGTGCGCGTCGCGGCCTCCGTGCGCCGGACCAGCGTGTCGCGGGTGAACACCAGGTCGACGTTGCCGATGGTGACCACGTCGCCCTCGGTCAGCACCGCCGACCCGACGCGGACGCCGTTGACGAACGTCCCGTTGACGCTGTGCGCGTCGCGGATCTCGGTGCCCAGCGGGGTATGGATCATGAAGGCGTGGTGGCGGGAGGCCAGGACGTCTTGGATGACGATCTCGTTGTCGGTGGCGCGGCCGATCGTGATCGCGCCGGCCGGCTTCTCCAGCGACCCGGACCGGGACGGCATCAACGCCTGCATCATCTTCGTCGCCAGGTTCGCCACCTCGGGCTCTTTGGCGGCCCTGGGCGCCGACATCTGGGTCGGCGGTGAGGACTGCGACGACGCCCAGGGTCCGGCGGCCGGCACCTGCGGGCGCGGCTGGAAGTTGCCGGGCGGCGGCGGGCTCGCCGGATGCGGGTGCGGCCGCAGTCCGCCGCCGGCCGGCGGGCGCATGGGCTGCCCGTGCGGTGGCGGCGGGCCCGGATGCGGTCGCGGCGGCGCGCCCGACGGCCGGGCGGGTGGCGGCCCGGGCGGGCCTGGGGGAGCGGGAGGAGCGGCGGGGGGCCCGGACCAGGCGCTGCTCAAGGACTGGGTCGCGTTGGCCGGGAGACGCATCGACTCGGTTTCGGGAGGGCGCCCGGCCATGCCTTGGTGGCGGCCGACCTCGAACCGCAGCTGCGGCCCGTCGGGGTTTCCGATGTTGAGGCACTGGCCGTCGTGGATGTCGACGACGGGAACGCGCCGGCCGTTGACGAACGTGCCGTTGAGCGAGCCGTTGTCGATCGCCAGCCAGCGGCCCTGGTCGTAGCGAAGCAGCAGGTGGGCCCGCGAGATGAGCGGATGAGTGACCCGCATGTCAGCCCGCAGGTCGCGTCCGACGACCACGTCATGACCCGCCGCGAAGGTGCGTTCACCACCGTCATAGCGGACGGTCAGGACTGGCGGGGCTGGTGCACTCATCGAAACAACATTATCTGGTGCAGATAAGTTCGCGGTCGAGGCCGAGTGCCAGCCTCCTCCTCACGCCGCCTTAGGCGGCGTGCATCGTCAGCGGGCCGGGCTGGATTGCCCGCCTCCTCCTCACGCCGCCTTAGGCGGCGTGCATCGTCAGCGGGCCGAATCGGGCGCGCCGGTGACCACGCAGTACGTCCGGCTGTAGATGGTGGCCATGCACTGGTTGCAGTGCGTGCAGGCCGAATGCACGCTGTGCCGGTCACCGTCGGCGGCGATCCGGTTGATCAAATCGGGCTCGGCGAGCAGGGCCCGGCCCATCGCGACGAACTGGAATCCCTCGGCCATCGCCAGATCCATCGTCTCCCGGTTGGTGATGCCGCCGAGCAGGATCAGCGGCATCTTCAGCTCGGCCCGGAACAGCTTGGCGTGGCGCAACAGGTAGGCCTCGCGGTAGGGGTACTCGCGCAGGAATTTCTTGCCCGTCATGCGCATGCCCCAGCTCAGTGGCGGCTTGAAGGCGGCGGCGAACTGCTTGAGCGGTGCGTCGCCGTGGAATAGGTACATGGGGTTGACCAGCGAGCTGCCCGCGGTCAGCTCGATCGCGTCCAGCCCGCCGTCGTCCTGCAGCCATTTGGCGGTGGTCAGCGCCTCCTCGGTGCTGATGCCGCCGCGGACGCCGTCGGTCATGTTGAGCTTGGCGGTGACCGCGATCCGGCCCGCCCCGCGCATGTCGACCGCGCGGCGCACGGCCATCACCAGCCCGCGGGCCACCTTGGCCCGGTTCTCCAGCGATCCGCCGAACTCGTCGTTGCGGCGGTTGATCAGCGGAGACAGGAACGCGCTCGCCAAATAGTTGTGGCCCAGGTGGATCTCGACCGCGTCGAAGCCGGCGTCGATGGCCAGCATCGCGGCGTTGGCGTGCGCGGCGGTCACGTCGTCGATGTCGTCGCGGGTCGCCTTCCTGGCGAACCGCATCCCGATGGGATTGAAGAACCGCACCGGCGCCAGCGCGGTCGCCCTGTTGGACTTGGCGTTGGCGACGGGGCCGGCGTGGCCGATCTGCGCGCTCACCGCCGCCCCCTCGGCGTGCACCGCGTCGGTGAGCCGGCGCAGCCCGGGCACCGCCTCCGGACGCATCCAGAGTCCGTTGCCCTCGGTGCGGCCGCCGGGGGAGACCGCGCAGTAGGCGACGGTCGTCATGCCGACCCCGCCCGCGGCGGGCAGGCGGTGGTATTCGATGAGGTCGTCGGAAACCAACCCGTTGGGCGTGCGCGCTTCGAATGTGGCGGACTTGATGGTGCGGTTGCGCAGCGTCACCGGACCCAGCTTGGCCGGGGCGAACACGTCAGGTGGGGTAGACATGCGAGGAGCCTAAACCCGCCGCGTGCCAGACTGTGAGGCGTGGGCGCAATCACACTGGACGGCAAGGTCACCCGCGACGAGATCTTCGTCGATCTGAAGCAGCGGGTGGCCGCGTTGACCGCGGCGGGTCGCACCCCGGGGCTGGGCACCATCCTGGTCGGTGACGATCCCGGGTCGCAGGCCTACGTGCGCGGTAAGCACTCCGACTGCGCCAAGGTCGGCATCACCTCGATCCGCCGCGATCTGCCCGCCGACACCAGCACCGCCACGCTGCACGAGACCATCGACGAGCTCAACGCCAACCCCGAATGCACCGGCTACATCGTGCAGTTGCCGCTGCCCAGGCATCTGGACGAGAACGCGGCGCTGGAGCGCATCGACCCGGCCAAGGACGCCGACGGGCTGCATCCCACCAACCTGGGCCGCCTGGTGCTCAGCATCCCGGCGCCGCTGCCGTGCACCGCGCGGGGCGTCGTGCACCTGCTGCGGCGCTACGGGATCGAGATCGCCGGGGCGCACGTCGTCGTCATCGGCCGCGGCGTGACGGTCGGCCGGCCACTGGGGCTGCTGCTGACGCGCCGTTTTGAGAACGCCACTGTGACGTTGTGCCACACCGGAACTCGCGACCTGTCCGCGTTCACCAAGCAGGCCGAAATCATCGTGGCCGCAGCCGGTGTCCCGCACATGCTGACCGCCGACATGGTGCGCCCCGGCGCCGCGGTGGTCGACGTGGGGGTCAGCCGCACGGAGGACGGCCTGGTGGGCGACGTGCATCCGGATGTCTGGGAGGTGGCCGGCCACGTGTCGCCCAACCCGGGCGGAGTCGGCCCCCTGACGCGCGCGTTTCTGCTGACCAACGTCGTCGAGCTGGCCGAGCGGCAATGAACGGCCGGGCTGTGCTGCGGGCCCAGTGGCCGATACTGCTGGTGGGGGTGATCTTCGCCACGGCTTTCGCGTTGGCGGGGGCCAACTTCTGGCGGCGCGGTTCGTTGCTGATCGGCATCGGCGTCGGCGTGGCCGCGATGCTGCGCTTGGCGCTGCCCGACGACCGGGCCGGCCTCTTGGTGGTGCGCAGCAAGGGCGTCGACTTCGTGACCACCGCGACGATCGGGGCTGCGATGGTCTACATCGCCTGGACCATCGACCCGCTGGGTACCGGTTAGGCTCCCGGCAGCGCGGGCAGGCCCGGCATGCCCGGGACCTGCGGCAAGCCGCCGGTCAGGTTGCCGTTGGCGATCGATGCGATCTCCTCGGGGCAGTACGTCTGGATCGCGATGGTGGTGAACAGCTGCGCCATCTGCGGGGACATGCCCCCGCCCCTGACCCGGGCCGCCGCCGCGGCGAAGTTCCCGCCCGGCTCCGCGAGCATCGGGCAGATGGACTGGCCCACGCCGATCGCGTTTCCGGGCTCACCGAAGTTGATCCCGGCGTGGTTCAGCGCGTCGATGAAGCCGTCGTCGGTCGTCCAGTCAGCCTCGGCGGGTGCCGCGAGGGCCGCCGCCGCGGTGACGACGGCGGCCGCGCCGGCCAGCAGCCGAATGCTCAGGGGCTGATGACGGAACATCCAGATCCAATCGTGAGTGCGTGCCGTTGGTTTCAAGACAGCTTCCCCGTCTGTCGTGAGTGCTCCTCCGGCACTCGGATCACCCCGAAAACATTGGCCTATCCCGGTCACATCGAGGATACGGTGGGATAAAGCTTCGCACACTATGCCGTTTCGTGCGCGCCTCCCACCCGCGGCATCGGTTACCGGGTCCTCGTCGGCCCGCGGGCGGCGGGACACATCGACGCCACACCGTGATCCGACACGCGCCGCGGCGGGAAGTTTCCCGGCCCCAAATGTTCCAGAATCCGGCCCATGACGACGAATCGAAGCCGTCCGTTGGACCATGCGATCTCGCGCCAGACGTTCCTTCGCGGTGCCGTCGGGATGTTGGCGACGGGGGCGGTGTTCGGCACCGCGCGGGCGGCGGCGGACCCGGCCGGCGGGTGGGGCGGTCTGGCGTCCTCCATCGGAGGCAGGGTGCTGCTGCCGGCCAGCGGCGCTCAATTCGTTAAAGGCAAGCAGGTTTTCAACTCGTTCTACAGCAATTCGAATCCGGCCGCGGTGGTTGCGGTGTCGTCGCAGGCGGACGTGCAGCGGGCGGTCGCCTTCGCGACGGCCAACAGGCTCCAGGTCGCCCCGCGGGCCGGCGGGCATTCGTATATCGGCGCCTCGACCGCCGCCAATGCGATGGTGCTCGACCTGCGGGGCCTCCCCGGCGGGGCGCAGCTGGACGGCGGCAACGTGACGGTGACCCCGGCGACCAATCTGGCCGCCTTGCAACAGGCTTGCGCCGGCGCCGGCCGGGCGGTCCCAGTCGGCACCTGCCCGACGGTCGGCATCGGGGGGTCCGCGCTCGGCGGCGGCATCGGCGCGGATACGCGGCGCGCGGGCCTCACGTGCGACACGCTGCAGTCGGCCACGGTCGTGCTGCCGAGCGGCGACGTGGTCACCGCCTCCGCCAACGACCATCCCGATCTGTTTTGGGCGCTGCGCGGGGGCGGCGGCGGCAACTTCGGCGTGACGACGGCGATGACGTTCGCGACGTTCGCCGCCGACTCCACCGACGTAGTGCGACTCGACTTTCCGTCGTCGTCCGCGGTGCAGGTGCTGTCCGGCTGGCAGTCCTGGCTCGCCGCCGCCGACCGGAACACCTGGGGCCGCGTCGATCTCGCCATCGGGTCGTCGCAGACGAACTGCCAGATCCTGGCCACCTGCCCCGCGGGCACCGGGGCCTCGGCGGCGAACGCGATCAAGTCCGCGGTCGGTGTGCAACCCAGTGGCGTGCAGAACACGACGATGACACACCTGGGCCTGGCGACGTATCTTGCCGGCGGCAGCTCGGCGTCGTCTCCCCGCGGGTTCGTCGCGGGATCGGACGTGATCTCGACGGTGAACGCCGCTGCGGCACATGCGATTGCCACCGCCATCGGGCAGTGGCCCGCGGCGGCCGGGAAGGCCTCCGTGCTCGTCGACCCCCTGGGGGGAGCGGCCGGCGACCTGGCGCCGGGCGATACGGCCTTCCCGTGGCGCAAGCAGTCCGCGGTGCTGCAGTGGTACGCCGAACCCGCCGCCAACCAGGTGCCGGCGGCGACGAAATGGCTGGCCGCCGCACACCAAGCGGTGCAACCGTATTCGGTCGGCGGGTACGTCAACTACCTGGAGGCCAACACCCCGGCGTCGCGCTACTTCGGTTCCAATCTCTCGCAGCTGTCCACCGTGCGGCAGAAGTACGACCCGAGTCGGGTCATGTTGTCAGGGTTGACCTTCTAGCCAAAAAACTTGTGTCACTGTGGTTTCTGTGGTCACATTCCGGGGTTTGTTGTCGGTGGGTGCGCATAGTTTGACGGTGTGAGTGTTGACCGGGAGGAGCTGGGTGCGGCGTTCGACGCGCTGGATGCCGACCTGGACACGCTGCTG